>CAIXLG010000101.1 GCA_903920215.1 uncultured Chlorobiaceae bacterium | reverse complement strand
TCAAAGCAATGGAGCAAGATACGTCCTATGGGAGTCTGATTATTGATGTGTAGTGCAGTCCATGGATGTTGAATGCCAATGCAGATAATCATAATAATCGAATAATAAATAGGGGGAGTGCTCAAATATGATTACTATGTTTTTACATTATTTTTTCAACTAAATATTGTACACGCATGCAAACTTCTACTTTCACGAATAGTCATCTTTCTATCACGGCAGAGATCCTGAATTGTTATATCGACAATCACCCCGGACGTTCTGAAGATATGAAACGCTTTCTTGCCCATCTACAAGCACTGATAGTTGACTACAAGGAATTGCTGAACCTGTTTTATGAAAGGGAGATACAGCAAACCAACATTATTCGCTCTCTTTTCGAAAAATCTCAGGATAACTCATTAAGAGACCAGTGTGAGCCCTGTCTGCCTGATTTCTTTGATCCAGGGCTTGACGATCTGTTGACTTTACTTTCAACAGCCTCCGAACGTTTGGGCAGTTAAAGGATAACAGGAAAAAGAAAAGTCTGCATAAGAATGGATTTCCCTTGTAATGTATATACTAATTGTGTAGACTGTAAAAAATGTTTGCATGGGACGATGGCAAGCGGATACTGAACATTGCAAAGCATAGGCTGGATTTTAGAGTTGCTCGATTGCTTTTTGATGGACGGAAGACCATCACCGTTCAGTCAGATTATCCCTTTGAGGTTCGGTATGTAACGACTGCCATAATCGACGGGAAATTTTTTACAGTTATTTGGACATGGCGAGAAGAAAAACGCAGAATTATATCATTCAGGAGGGCACGACATGGAGAAGAAAGGGCGCATCGTCTCATACACGGATAAAGAATTACGTGAAATGCAGGAGCGTGGAGAGGATGAGAGTGACTGGGCGCGGGCTGCCGCTATGACCGATGCGGAGATTGAAGCGGCTATTGCTTCCGATCCAGACGAAGCGGGCATGGTGGTTGATTGGTCTACAGTCACTACAGAACTGCCGCAGCCGAAGGCGGTCCTCAATATGCGCGTTGACAATGATGTTCTGGAATTTTTCCGTAATGAGGGCAAAGGTTATCAGACAAAAATCAACGCCGTCTTGCGCTCGTATGTCGATCAACGATTGCTCCGCGATCTGAAATCCAAATTCTGAGCATCTAAATTAAGCATGTCAGCACAAGCGTGCGCTATAAGTCCTATAGGCTCTATGGGTATTATAGAACTTATTCTTTCTTCAACCTCTAAATCTCGTAATCCCCGGTAAACACCCTGACCCGATTAATGGTCACAAACACCTGCACGCCTTTTGCAAGTTGAAGATTGACGAAAAGCTCTCGTGGTACTTCGGCTTCAATGGGGCTGTCAAGACCTTCGCATTCTATGTTCAGCCCGATTTGACCGCCCTGCAGACGCACCTCCCGGATAGTTCCTTCAAGGTCATTGTCGTTACTGCGTATTCTGCTTATACCGATTTCATGTGGTCGTACAAAGGTCTGACTTGTTTTTTCCTCAACGTTTTTCAAGTCATCCGGCGCATCCAGATGGTGAGCGCCAAGGCTTACCTTTCCGTTGTGGATACGCCCATGGAAGACGTTGACATTTCCCAGGAAGTTATAGACAAACGCATTTGCAGGGTGATCGTAAACCTCCTGTGGCGTACCCTGTTGTTCAATCCTGCCTTTGTTGATTACTACAATTTTATCCGCCAGCTCTAAAGCCTCCTCCTGATCGTGGGTAACAAAAATACTGGTCACGTGAATTTCATCATGCAGTTTCCTCAGCCATCGGCGCAGCTCCTGTCGCACCTTTGCGTCAAGAGCTGAAAATGGCTCATCAAGAAGCAGTACCCTTGGGTTTACTGCTAAAGCCCTTGCCAAAGCAACACGCTGACGCTGTCCGCCTGAAAGCTGTGATGGAAAGCGGTTAAGCGCCCAATCCATTTGTACCAGTTTCAAAAGATGTTCCACCCTGTCACGTATCTCTTTTTTCGGAGGCCTTTCCCTGAAAGGGAGAACTTTAAGGCCGAAGGCCACATTTTCAAAAACAGTAAGACGCCGGAACAGTGCATAATGCTGAAAAACAAAACCAACATTCTTTTCCCTTGGAGGCAGGTTCGTGGTGTCCTTGTTTTCCAGAATTATCTTTCCGGAGTCGGCCAGTTCCAAACCTGCAATAATGCGCAGCAGTGTTGTTTTACCGCATCCCGATGGCCCCAGAAGAGCAATCAGATCACCTGAGGGGATACTCAGGCTGAGATTGTCAATCGCCTTGTACTCGCCAAATGTTTTGTTAATATTCTGCAGTTCGATACCCATGTCAGATCCTAAAGATGAAAGCTGTTTTTCTGAAAGTGTTTTTCCATGCCACTCTTGATAACTACCGTAAGCAGAGCCAGAAAGACAAGAAGTGATGCAACGGCAAATGACGCCGTAAAATTATATTCGCTGTAAAGAATTTCCACATGCAGGGGAATCGTGTTGGTCTGGCCACGGATATGACCGGACACAACAGACACAGCTCCAAACTCTCCAATGGATCGTGCTCCGCAAAGGATCATGCCATATAAGAGTCCCCATCTGATGTTTGGAAGGGTGATTTTTCCAAAAATCTGCCATCCCTTTGCGCCCAGTGTCAGAGCAGCTTCTTCTTCATCCCTTCCCTGGGCTTCCATCAAAGGAATCAGTTCCCGGGCAATAAACGGAAACGTTACAAAGATGGTGGCGATGATGATTCCGGGGGTAGAAAAAATAATTTTAATGCCATGCTCCCCAAGCCATGAACCAAAAGGTGTACGGCTGCCGACAAGGAGTACAAAGATGAGTCCGGCAATAACCGGTGAGACTGCAAAAGGAAGGTCAAGCAGGCTCTTGAGAGTACTCTTTCCCCGGAAGTTGAATTTCGTGATTGCCCATGCTGCTGTAACGCCGAAAACAGCATTTACCGGCACAACAATAGCAACAGTGAGAAGCGTTAGCTTTACCGCTTCGATAGCGTATGGTTCCCGGATTGCTTCAAGATAGAAGCTCCATCCTTTCCCGAAAGCCTGTGAAAAAACGAGGCCAAGCGGAAGAAAAATGAACCCGATAAAAAACAGATAGGTAAGACCGATCAGTAAAATTTGAATTGATCGAGGATCCGAAATCCTTTTCTTTACAACAGGTGAGTGACTCTGTGAAATTTCTGGTTCTGGCATGGCTTATGAACGATATTCTTTCTGTTGCCACTCCTGCACTGCATTCAGCAGCAGAAGCATGGAAAAAGAGATGCAGAGAAGTACAAGCGCAACAGCCGATGCTCCTGCATAGTCAAACTGATCAAGCTTTGACATGATCATCAATGGGGCAATCTCAGTTTTCATCGGCAGATTTCCTGCAATGAAGATTACTGATCCATACTCCCCAATGCCACGAGCAAAAGCAAGCGTGACTCCGGTGAGCAGTGCAGGAAAAAGATGAGGCAGCAGAATTTTTGTGAAGGTCTGCCAGCGTGTTGCTCCAAGGCAGTGTGCAGCTTCTTCAATTTCCTGTTCCATCTCTTCAAGTACAGGCTGTATTGTCCTGACAACAAACGGAAACCCGATAAATATCAGCGCGATAATAATTCCTGTCGGAGTGTTGATAATTTGCAGGTTCAATGGTGCAAGCAGCTGTCCAAGCCAACCTACCGGAGAATAGAGAGTTGCAAAACAGATACCGGCAACTGCGGTTGGTAGCGCAAAAGGAAGATCGACAAGGGCATCAAGAAATTGTTTGCCGGGAAATCGGTATCGTACAAGTACCCATGCGGTCAGAAGGCCGGCAAACGCATCGAAAAGTGCGGCAAAAAAAGCAGTGTAAAAACTGAGTGTGTAGGACGCAAGAACACGAGGGGCAGTTACAGCATGTACAAATGGCTCCCATCCCATTGGAATGGTATTAAAGAATATCATGCTCAGCGGCACGATGACAATTGCTGAAAGGTAGAATACCGTGTATCCCATCGACAGTCCGAAACCCGGCAGAATGTTGCGTCTTTTTCTCTGAAACAATGCCATTGTGTATCTGATTATTGCAAACTGCAAAGGAAAACAGGATAGGAGGTATTATCCTGTTTTCCAAAATATTCGTTAGCAGTTCAGTGGTAAAGACCCTGTATCAGGGAGTATAGATCTGATCGAAAACGCCGCCATCATTGAAATGGGTTTTCTGCGCAGTGCGCCAGTTTCCAAATACTTCGCCCAGCGTAAAGAGCTTGATTGTTGGAAAGTTTGCTGCATATTTTTTCAGTGCAGCAGGGTTGCGTGGACGGTAAAAGTTCTGCGCAATGATATCCTGAGCCTGTGGTGTATAGAGGAAGTTCAGGTAAGCCTCCGCAAGTTTACGCGTACCATGCTTCTCGACATTTTTATCCACAACGGCAACAGGCGGTTCAGCCAATATGCTTACCGATGGAGAGACGATTTCATACTTGTCAGAACCGAACTCTTTCAGAATCAGGTGAGCTTCATTTTCCCAGGCAATAAGCACATCACCGAGTCCGCGCTGAGCAAAGCTGAGGGTTGAGCCACGGGCACCGGTATCAAGCACAGGAACATTCTTGTATAAAGCCTTGACAAAAGTTTTTGCCTTTTCAGCAGAACCGGTCTGTTTTTGCTTGTAACCCCATGCAGCTAGGTAGTTCCAGCGCGCACCACCTGATGTTTTCGGATTTGGTGTGATGACTGATACACCCGGCTTTACAAGATCATCCCAGTTTTTGATCTGCTTTGGATTTCCTTTTCTCACAACAAAGACAATTGTGGAGGTATATGGGGTGCTGTTGTTGGCCAGTTTTTTCTGCCAGTTGATATCGAGAAGCTTGCTGTCGGCGATCGCATCAATGTCATAGGCAAGAGCCAGTGTCACAACATCCGCTTCCAGTCCGTCAATGACTGCACGAGCCTGCTTGCCTGATCCACCGTGCGACTGGTTGATCACAACGCTCTGACCGCTTTTCTTTTGCCAGTACTGGGCAAATGCCGTGTTTTCGCTCTGATAGAGTTCTCTCGTAGGGTCATACGAAACGTTGAGAAGTGTTGCGTTTCCTGCTGCCTCAGCAAATGTTCCCGGTATACCCGATGCCAGGATAAGCGTCGCCGCAAAAGTAAGTTTTTTTATCCCTTGAAGATTCATGCTCTTCTCCTTGTAATTTGAAGTGTATTGAAAAATATTGTGGAAAAATAAAGGCAAAAAAAAAGCCGGTTCTCTGCTGTGTCAGGAACCGGCCGTGGCAAAAGTGCACTATTGCACCATCAACACGAACCGGATTTTCTTACGGCTGCATACTCCATTAGTTGACAGCAGCAAGAGCAAATGCAAAGCTCTGTTCTTTCAGTTATAGTGTCCATAGTCTTTATGTTTGATTCACGATTGTTAATAAAACCCAATCTTTTCAACCTCTCCAAGCATATACCATAAAAATACCATAAATATGGTATGCCTTTTCGAAGTGGCGAGTGCTGAGTTCTGAGTCCTGAGAAGTGAGGTAAAGTGTTTTGAGAGGCCCGAATGAGACCGGAAAAAAGGAGAGAATGCAAGAATGTCTTAGTATTCAAAATCCACAGATAGGCAGGCTTCTGCAGCATCTTGCAGGTTTGTCAGCAGTTCTTCCCTCGTGTCACCCTGGGTAGCGCACCCTGGAATTGCTGGAATTTCTGCCCAAAGGCCCCCTCTTCAGCTTGATGTATAATAACCTTCAGTTTCATTGTATATGTCCTGATGGTTCTGGTGAGATCCTTTTTTTGTTCAATCAACATACAGACCTTGCTTTTATTCTACAATTAAAATGCATCACCAACAAGTATTATATGAAGGAGAAACATTGCAGAGGCTTTTACAGCCAGGAACCGATTCTTCTGGCAGCAGTGAAACTGCTCCACGCAAGAGCAGAAACAAGGATGTCGTCACCGGGGAAGTGCTCTGAAAAAGCTCGAACACTCTTTTCTCCAACCTTGTACGGAGCAAATGCCGTGAGAAATGCAAGCCTTCCTGACGAACTGTATCGTTTAAGATGAGATATTATTACCGGAGGTTGTTATGAGCATCACCTCTGATTTTGTTGTGATAAAAGTTTTACATTTTGTATTTTACGCTGAAATAACAAGAAGATGCAGTAATGCATAAAATATCTCTTTCCCCCACCCAGCCAAGGAGATACCGTTGTGTCATTAGAACATGCAAGAGAGTTCATTACGAAGATGAGGTCGGACGAGGCGTTCAGGGATCGCATTATGTCAAGAAAAGATGTCGATACCAGACTTGCTGTAGCCAGGAGAGCAGGATATGAGTTTACCCAGGCAGAGTATAAAGAGGTACAAAGCGAGTTATCGCACAGGGCTATGGACACTGTGACCGGTGGCTCTCATTTTACGCGTAATCCCTTCTTCTTTATATGCTGTAATATTTTGCTTTGTCAATGATTTTGCCAACACCATCGGTACACCTCTTGAACGATGTCGATTTTCCACAATACCTTTACGTTGCCTAAGGGTACGGAAAGAAATCGGGCTTTTACAGCCAGGAACCGATTCTTCTGGCAGCAGTGAAACTGCTCCACGCAAGAGCAGAAATCAGGATGTCGTCACCGGGGAAGTGCTCTGAAAAAGCTCGAACGCTCTTTTCGTCAACCTTGTGCGGGGTAAATGCCGTGAGGAATGCAAGCCTTCCCGCAATCTTCTCCGTTCCCTGAAGGTGCGCAATGTCGTCTTCATACCATCCATCATTCATGGTAGGGTTACTGCCGTTCCAGTTCCTGGCAGATTTGCTGACAGCAACCCGGACCTCTTCCGAGAGAGATCGTAAACCGGCATGTTCTACTGCTTCAGCAAATCGGGCAAATGCTCCGGCTATCGGCAGAGAAGCTTTTGCCCACGAAAGGTCGTCCGGCAGGATAGCGTCAGGGAGCAGGTCAAGCGAAGCTCCCGGCGTTTTCTCGATGCGGATAGCACCTCCAAAAAACCAGGCACCGAGACGCATGGATACCTGTTTGGCAATGCCACTTGAAAAAGGCAGTGGAGAGCTCCCGAGCAGTATGGTGACCATACGGTTGATGTAGTGGAAAAAGAGAGCAGTTCCTATAAATGCAGGTGCCTCAGCATCCGGAAACGGTCGTGAATGGAGAACAGGTGAATCAGGTGTCAGTGTTGCCGACGCCCATGCGGCAATACTTGCAAGGTCTTTATCCACAAGGGCTTCCTTGTAATCATGTCCTGAGGCTTCCATCAGCATGATGCTATGCGCATCGACACAGTAGGGGCAGCGATTGATGGTTGAAACAGCAGCGGCAACAAGCTCTTTTGCATCACGACCTCCCTCGCCTGCAAGCAGAGTCTCCCTGCATGCCATCCACGCTCCGGCGAGGAGTTCAGGCACCGGTCTATGGAGGATTAAAGGCTCAACCTCCGCTCCAAACTCCTTCCGCACTTGAGAGAGCACTTGTTCTGACAAACTGTTTCCAGCCAAAGAACCAAGCGGTTTGATATACCGTATGCTCATAACTCAACTACTGAACCGTGCAGCTCAAAGGCATCACTATCAGTTATTTTTGCCATGCAGAATGACCCGACGCTGACGGGCGTATCGCCAATTGTAATGACGCAATCATTATCAACCTCCGGAGCATCATATTCCGTTCTGCCGAAAGCTGTATCACCTTCAATTTGATCAATCAGCACCTTTAAAACCGCTCCTTCGAATACCCGGTTGTTCTCTTCCGACACCTGTTCCTGCAGTTCCATAATCTCTGCTACCCGTTCCTGCTTCTCTTCAGTACTGAGCGTCTCCTTAAGCGCATAAGCCGGTGCATGTTCCTCATGGAAGTAGGGGAAGCAGCCAAGCCTGTCAAAACGGCTCGTTTCTACGAACTCCAGCAGCTCCTCAAACTCTTCACGCGTTTCACCCGGATAACCCGCAATCAGGGTCGTGCGCAGCCGGATATCGGGATTTTTCTCCCTGATGCACTCAAGCAGTTGTACCGTTTGATCTTTATCGATGCCCCGGTTCATTGATTTGAGGATGCGGCTATTGCAATGCTGCAGCGGAATGTCAAGATAATTGCAGATATTTTCCCGCTCGCGCATGGTATCAATCACTTCAAGTGGAAAGTTTACCGGGTATGCATAAAGCAGCCTGATCCAGTCAAACCCAATGTCAGAGAGGCGCAGCACAAGATCGTTAAGCAATGTTTTTCCTGTCAGGTCATATCCGTAAAGGCTTATATCCTGCGCAATCACATTCAGCTCCTTGACGCCCGAGGCCTTCAGCAAACCAGCTTCTCTCAGCAGCTGTTCCGGGGGCTGGCTTATGTATCGGCCCCTGATTCTTGGGATCGAGCAGAACGAACAGGCGCGGTTACATCCTTCGGCAATCTTGAGATACGAATAATGTGCAGGTGTAAGCAGTGAACGGTGGTCGTAAAGCTCTTCACGATACTCAGCCCCTATAGCGGCAAGCACTTCAAAAAGTTCTCGAGTGCCGAAAAATCCATCCACTTCAGGCATCTCCTCCTGAAGTTCCTCTCTATGAAGTTCCGTGAGGCATCCCATCACATAAACACGCTTGATGGAGCCCTCAGCTTTTTTATCGATGGCCGCCAGAGTTTCGTTAATGGACTCCTGTTTAGCGTCGGCAATGAAGCCGCAGGTGTTGATCAGAATAGTTTCAGCATCATCAACCTTCTCGGTAAAGACGATGCCCGAAGCTTCAGCCTGAGCCATCAGGCGTTCAGAATCGACCGTGTTTTTAGAGCACCCAAGGCTCAGGAGAAATACTTTATGCTGTATCATTGCTATTGAATCGTTCGAGAAAATCTGCTTTCCACTCTACGAAAGAACCACTCTGTATTTGCGTTCGAGCCGTCGCAGTCAGCCACATGAAAAAAGAAATATTCTGCAGTGTACAAAGTTTAAGACCGAGAATTTCACCGACATTCAGAAGGTGGCGGATATAAGCCCGAGAGAAGTTCCTGCAGACATGGTTATCAAAGCCTTCATCGATTGAAGAAAAGTCCTCAGCATACTTTGCCGAACGCAGATTCATCTTCCCGTTGCGGGTATAGACCCGGCCATTTCGCCCTTCACGGGTGGGGATAACGCAATCAAACATATCCACCCCGCGTTCAATAGCGTTCAAGATGTTTTCCGGAGTTCCAACACCCATCAGGTATCGCGGTTTTTTTTCGGGAAGCCGGGTATGTGAAAGTTCAAGGATGCGGTACATTTCCGGCGCAGGTTCTCCCACAGCCATGCCGCCTATGGAATAGCCGTCAAAATCAAGATCCGTCAGAGCCTCTATCGAAATTTTGCGCAGATCGTCATGGATCCCGCCTTGAGTGATGCCGAAAAGGTATTGTTCGTGACCGTAGAGGGGAGAGGTTGCCGCGAAATGTTTTTTTGCCCGTTCAGCCCAGCGGATAGTCAGTTCTCCCGACTTGCGGATGTACTCCTTTTCGGCTGTCGAAGGCGGGCACTCATCAAGCGGCATCATAATGTCGCTGCCGATAATGCGCTGGGTATCTACTACATTTTCAGGTGTGAAATGCTGTTTTGAACCATCAAGATGCGACTTGAACATTACCCCCTCTTCAGTGATCTTTCGCAGATCCGAGAGTGAGTATACCTGGTATCCACCGCTATCAGTCAAGAGCGGACCATCCCAGTTCATAAACCGGTGCACCCCGCCGGCTTTAAAAAGAATATCGTTTCCCGGCTTCAGGTAAAGGTGGTAGGTATTCGCCAGAATAATCTGAACGTTCGTCTCTTTCAGTTCCCGTGGTTCAACCGACTTGACGCTTGCGCGCGTGCCCACAGGCATAAATACCGGAGTTGGTATGCCTCCATGGGCGGTTTCAAGAACCCCACATCGGGCTGAAGAGTGACGATCGGTAGTAATGATGCTGAATTTCATAGTGTCAAGGTAGCCAATGACCCGCACAAAAAAAAGTATGGAACAAGCTTCTCATCATCTATAAATGTGATAATCCCTTGACTGAAAATAATTGATTTATGGCGTGATTTGTGAGAGAAAACAAATAATAAATACGTGTTTCAATGTTTTCTCACCGTTTTAATTCTATATTGAAAGGGTTAAGACAGGCTTGCACTGTTTTTCAGCAGCCGATAACTTGCCCCCTATACTTGATATTCAGCACGCCACTCATTTTGGACTAGAGCTGCACGGGACCTTGATTGTATTCTTTTGTTTCAAGGATTTGGATTTTTAGAATTTAACCCCCTACCCATGCAGAAACCCAGGTGCAGTAAAGAAAAGGGCATCCTTGCCGTCGCCGGAAAAAAATTTGCTGAACATGAGCAGGTTCCAGCTCATGCCAATTTTGAAGCGTTACTCCACTCCTTCTTTGTCATTGATCAAAAAGGAAATTTTGTTGGTTGGAATGCCTCTTTTAATCAACAGAAAGCTGCGAAGCCCGGCCGAAAAAAACCTCTGATCAATGTCATTGATCAGCTTGTTTATCATGCCGATCAGCCGCATGTAAGAGCAAAACTTTTGAGTGTCCTCGCAAGCGGATACGAAGAAACCGCTGAGGCAAGGGTGCTTTTTCAGGGCCAGGAGGCCCGCCGGGTCGTGATGACGGGCAGGAAAATCATGATCGAGGGCAACCCTTTCGTTATGTGTATGATACTCGATATCGTAGCTCCTCCCGAGGAGGATAAAAGTCTGAATCAAAGAGTGAACATTTTTAGTTCCATTATAGAGAACATGGACGGGGTCGTCTTCATAGCCGATTGCAACTCGATATTACGCTATGTTTCAGAGGGTGCTGAAAACATCTTCGGGTTTATGCCGAAGGATATGGCAGGTAAGTCATTGACCAGATTTCTTGCAGGCGAAAAAGAAATTCAAAGAGCTCTTGATGCCATAACTGACACCCACCTGCATAAAACTTACCCTCAGATTCTGGAATTGCAATTTCAGAGAGACAATGCCTCCCTCTTTTGGGCAAAGGTACACTTGCAATATTCCGAGCAAAATGGAAATCCCGTCATAGTCGGATTCCTCCATGATGTCACTCTGCGTAAGAGCCTGGAGTATCATACCCACTTTCGAATGCGTCTTTTTGAGATTATCGATACCCGCTCGATTGAAGAACTGCTTCAGGCAATTTTGGATGAAGTCGAGCGGCTTACGGAGAGTACAATCGGGTTTTGCTATTTTCTCGGGGACAATATGAGGGAGCCTGCCCTTGAGGCGTTGTCAACCAATGCCGACAAATGCTTTCCCTTAAACCAGGCAGAGCTTTTTGTTGAGGTAGTAAAGGCACAGGGAACAGTTTTTCATGACGGAAGCGATACTCCCGAAATATTCAAAAATCCTCAGGGTCAACATTTGGGTTACAGGCGCTTGTTGGTTGTCCCCATTATGAACGGCGAGGTGGTTACAGCGATTCTCGGGGTTGGAGGCAGTTCATTTATGTATGACGACGAACATGAACTGACAGTAAAAGGTATTGCTGATCTTGCCAGAGCCCTTGTCCTCCGAAAACGTGCGGAGGAGTCAGAAAAGAACGATCAGCTTTCATTGATTCAGTGCCAGAAAATGGAATTTTTGGGCAGTGTTATCAATAGGGTAGGTGGTAATCACAGTTCTACACTGTCCAACATGGTCGATATCCTCAATATGATTTTGAAAAAGGAATCGATAACTGCATCGTTGGGTAAAAGCATATCGGATACAGTGGAATGTATTGCCAGTTCTAACGGTATGATCAATCAACTTTTAACTTTTGCTCGAAGTGGTGCCGTCATGCCAATCGTTTGCGAGTTGAACATATTTGTAGAAGGAAAGCTGAGTCAACTGAGCAAACGTATCGGTGAAAATATTTCCCTCGAATGGATCCCCGACCGGCAAAAAACTCTTGTAAAGATAGACCCCGTGCAAATTGATGAACTTCTTTCAGCCCTTACCCTCAATGCCCGTGATGCAATAACCGAAAACGGTCATATCACCATCGAAACCAGCCGTATTTTCATTGATCAGCATGATTGCGCAGCCGGTCACCCCTGCAAGGCACCTGGCCACTATGTGATTCTTTCTGTTACTGATAACGGCACAGGGATCGATAAAAAAGACCTGCCATTTATTTTTGAACCGTTGTTTACCACCAGAGCAGATCGAAAGGCTCTTGGTCTTGGTTTGTCTATAGCCTATGGAATAGCCAAACAGAATCATGGTGGTATCGATTGCCAAACCGAGTCTGGCAGGGGAAGCACCTTTTCCATCTACTTGCCCCGATATATGGGCAAAAACTATTTTTCTGAAAATGAGGATCCGCCTCCCTTTGAGGATTGTAAAGAAACAGTATTGCTGGTTGAAGAAGAGCCGGATATCCTGATTTTCTATAAGCAAATGCTTGAAAAAACAGGATATCGTGTAGTAGCTGTTTGTACCCCCGAAGCAGCCATCACTATCGCGACTGAACTGCGGAGCGCTTTCGACCTGCTCCTGACCAATGTCGTTTTACGGGAAGTGAATGGATGCGATCTTTCACAGAAGCTTCTCTCGATATGCCCAAACCTTAAAACCCTGTTTATAACAGGTGATCATAACGATATGGCTGTTCGATGCGGGGTGCAAAATGAGGGTAACGGCTTTATTCTGAAGCCTTTTACAATGAAAGAGCTGTCAGCCGCAATCAATGAACTTCTGAACGCCGTTGAGGCGCTTCATTAAGGATTAACGTTCTCTCAACCCCGGCATACTAGCGTGATGTCGGGGCAGGGAACTTCCTGCAGCCGTAATTTTACTCCATGGAGCTCACTTTGACCGATACGCTGAGCTTTTCCTGTCCATTGCCTTTATAGGTGCCTCGTACCGGAGGGACATCATCATAATCTCTTCCAGAGCCGATTTTAATATACCGCTCATCGACAAAAAGGGTACTGTGAGTCGGGTCCATGCCTATCCATCCCTTTTCTTTGCCGCAATACACTTCGCACCATGCGTGCGTAGCCTCATCCCTGCCATCAGGAGTGCTTCCCCCGAAAAGGTAGCCGCTTACATAACGGGCAGGCACGTTCAGGTAGCGGCAGGCAGCAAGCATGATATGGGCAAAATCCTGGCAAACGCCCCGTCCAAGCGCCATCACAACCGCACTGGTACTGTGAACGTCTGTTACTCCCGGTTCATAGATAAACGATTCATTAATGTGCCGGCATATCGATTCTGCAAGCCCGTAACTGTCTCTATCTGTGGCAAAACGTGATGCAAAATCACGAACTGCCTGATCAAAATGCACATACCGACTCTGGCAGGTAAAGTCAATGAGAAAAATATCCTCATTCTCACTTGCTGCGCACTGGCCAATACCGGTTTCAACCACTGACGTAGCGACAATTTTCACCTGCTTATGACTTTGGAGCAGGTTGAAATGATTGACGATGTTTCCGTAGAAATCGGTGTATTCAAATATGGTGGCAGGGGGATCGACTTGCAGCTTGAAGCTCGCACATCGCTGCGGAGCTGCAGGATTGTTGTCAGGGTGTAGCCTTACTTCGGTAGCTGTTTCATAGATCGGCGTATCATATTCAAACAGTGTGGAATGTTCAACTTTTACAATCATGCTCTTATTGTTATGTGTCCGGTTATTGCTGCTGTTGATGCTGCTGTGCCTGGCTCCAGTTCGGGCGTCCACCGGCAACTCCGGTAAACGGCAAAGCTTCAGCAATATCTGATGATTCAATATCCGGCGTATGATAGGCAAAATAGGTCAGATGCACCTGTTCACCCACCTTAACCAGTCGCTGTTCAAGATCTTCAAGATAGGTATGCAGTCCTTTTGCATAGATATCTTCCATTGCCGTATAACTCAGCTCCGCTTCGATTTTACCGATAAGCCTGTCAGCATTGTTGACATACCGATGCCGCGAACTGCCTGATATCCTCCAGAGGGCATCTTCGGCAGCGCAGACCGAAAAGTTGATGCTTCTGGGGAATGTTCTGTTCAGAATGAGAAACTGCAGAATATTGTCAGGATCAATTTTTGACAGGTACACTTTACGGAACGCTTCCAATGCACTGCAGCTTTTCAGTACAGCCATCCATTGAATAATATCTTCCGAACCCTCAACAATCTCAGGCTGGCTTTGTGCCTCCGAAAGCAGCATGTGGTACTTCACGTCAATAAGGCGCGCAATATTATCGCTGCGCTCAAGATACTTGGCAATCTGTATAAAATCCCATCCCTCGTTATGCGAAAAAGTGTTGTCAGTAATCCCCTGAAAGAGGTGTGACGCGTTTTTTATCTCTTTATAAAAACTGTAGGGATCATTGTGAACAAACTGCGGAGTAATGTTCTGCAGGTAGTGGTAGAGGTTGTTGACCTGCTCCCACATTTCACTTGATATGCTTTCAATAATACTCCGGGCATTTTCCCTGGCAAGTCCGATAGACGAGATGATCGAATTCGGATTATTTTTGTTGAATACCAGATAATCTGTAACGCTCTGCGCGGAGTACTCGCTGTACAGGTTGTTGAAGCGATCCTTATCGCTGGTTACAAGAATAAGAGCAACCCAGTAGTTCGGGTTCTCAATCGGAGTAATTTTATTAAGGTCGAGCAGCAGGTTGAAATTGACGTCAAGAAACCTTGCAGTGTTCTCTGCCCGTTCAAAATATCGACTCATCCAAAACAGCGATTCGGCAACACGGCTTAACATGATAATCAGAAATTAATGTTTATTCATCGACAACCCAGGTATCCTTGCTGCCTCCACCCTGAGATGAGTTGACCACCAGCGAACCACGCTTGAGAGCAACTCTTGTAAGTCCTCCGGGCACTATAGTAACAGTTTTACCATACAAAACATAGGGCCGAAGGTCGATATGACAGCCATAAAGATCAGTGTCATTATAAAAGCTTGGATGACGCGACAGCGAAATAGTCGGTTGGGCAATATAGTTGCGCGGATTGGCGACAATCAACTCGGCAAAATTCTCCTGTTGTTCAATTGTTGATTCCGGTCCGATCAGCATTCCGTATCCACCGGATTCATTGGCCGCCTTCACAACAAGGGAACCAAGGTTTTCAAGGATATATTTAAGGTCAGAAGGGTTGCTTGCCAGCCATGTCGGCACATTCTGCAAAATCGGATCCTCACCGAGGTAGTATTTGATGATTGCAGGAACAAAGCTGTAAATGACCTTATCATCAGCAACTCCGGTACCGATCGCATTGGCAAGTGTTACATTTCCTTTTCTGTAGGCATTCACAAGACCGGCAACGCCAAGCTTCGAATCAGGGCGGAACACCAGCGGATCAAGAAAAGCATCATCAACTCTCCTGTAAATGACATCAACCCGTTCAAGACCGCGAGTGGTTCTTGTGTAGACCTTATTGTCGTTGACAACCAGATCCTTTCCCTCAGTCAGTTCAACGCCCATCTGCCTGGCAAGAAAGCTGTGCTCAAAGTACGCCGAGTTGTATATGCCGGGGGTGAGTACCACCACGTTTGGCTCACGGCGCGAATTCGGAGTGATTTCCTGCAGGGTACGGAGAAGTTCCTGAGGGTAATTCTCGATCGGACGGATCTTGTATTTGTCAAAAAGCACCGGGAAAGCACGCTTCATTGCCTGCCGGTTTTGAAGCATGTAAGAGACGCCGCTCGGAGTGCGAAGATTGTCCTCAAGTACCAGATAGTTGCCCTCTCTGTCACGGATGATATCGCTTCCGGTCACATGAATGTAAACACCGAGAGGAGGGGTTACCCCTACAAATTCCCGTCGGAAATGCTGGCTTCCGAGAATCAGCTCCGGAGGGATGATTTTATCTTTCAGAATCTTCTGAGTGTGATAGATATCGTACAGGAACTCATTGAGCGCGGTAATTCTCTGCACGAGTCCTTTTTCTATTGTGTGCCACTCATTGGCAG
Source organism: uncultured Chlorobiaceae bacterium (assembly GCA_903920215.1). Lineage (GTDB taxonomy): Bacteria > Bacteroidota > Chlorobiia > Chlorobiales > Chlorobiaceae > Chlorobium. Next base: position 1,847 of record CAIXLG010000101.1, on the reverse strand, counting down.
GCACAACTCTCGGAATAAGATCAAATGGAAAAATTCGTTCCACACCCTCTTCCTCACCATAAACCGTAAAGGTGATACCCTGGTTTCGAAAAAAGATGTTGACAACTTCCCGGCGGGCTTTTACATCGTCAATTGAAAACTTGCCGAAGCGATGAAGCAGCTTGTCATAATGAGACCGAGGTATTCCATCTGGAGCAATAACCTCATCAAAAAAATGACTTGTGTCAGCCTCATATCGCTCAAAAAAGCGACTCATACAGGTATTTCTTCATGTTGTTGGTAAATCAGGTAACACTACTCTTTATAATCTCTATATACTTAAATAATTTCGGAATATGATAATAATAGCCTAAATAATTTCCCTGTCAACGGCCAGTGAAGTTGTCAGATGGTGTGCAATTTTTTTCTTGATCAGGTCGGTGAATTATTTTTATCATACATTGTCAAAATATATAAAATAGTGTAACAGCAACAGATTAACGATTGTCTTCCATGCATATTCTTGTGACCGGAGCGGCAGGGTTTATAGGATTTCATGTCTGCCGGCAGCTGCTTGAACGCGGCGACACGGTAACGGGCATCGATAACATGAATGACTATTACGATGTCTCACTCAAAGAGGCACGGCTTGCCATGCTGTTACCTTACGAAGGGTTCACGTTTAAAAAAACCGACATTGCCGACCGTGATGTCATGGAAGAGCTTTTCCGCACAAGTTGTTTCGAACGGGTGGTTAATCTTGCCGCACAGGCTGGTGTGCGGTATTCCCTGATCAATCCCCATGCATATATCAACAGCAATATTCTCGGTTTTCTCAACATCCTCGAAGGGTGCCGCCATCACGGTGTCAAGCATCTTGTGTACGCCTCCTCAAGTTCGGTCTACGGAGCCAACGAAACCATGCCCTTTTCAGTGCATGACAATGTCGATCATCCGCTCTCACTCTACGCCGCCAGTAAAAAGGCCAACGAGCTCATGGCGCACACCTACAGTCACCTCTATAATCTGCCGACAACCGGTCTTCGCTTTTTTACTGTCTACGGCCCCTGGGGCAGGCCCGATATGGCACTCTTTCTGTTTACCGATGCCATTGTCAACAACAAACCAATTCAAGTGTTCAACTACGGCAACCACCGTCGCGACTTCACCTTCGTTGATGATATTACCGAAGGAGTAATAAGGACGCTCGATCATGTTGCAGAGCCCAACCCCGACTGGTCAGGTCTAAACCCCGATCCCGGCTCAAGTCGCGCCCCCTGGCGGGTATACAACATCGGCAACAGCACTCCAGTCAACCTCATGGACTACATCGGGGCTATCGAGCATGAACTTGGCCGAACTGCCGAAAAAGAGTTCCTCCCAATGCAGCCCGGCGACGTCCCCGATACCTATGCCGACGTCGATCAGCTCATGCAGGACGTCAACTACAAACCCCAAACCACCGTACAGCAAGGCATCAAACGGTTTATAACCTGGTACCGCGACTTCTACAAACTCTAACTTTTTTATAACTCCCATAACTCCTATAGGTCTCATAGGTCGAATGCAAAACACTATCGATATGTCGGAAAAAAGTAAGGCAGGATGTTGCTGTTCGGGTGATGAATCCAATGGCAGTGCAGAACCGGAAAAGCGGCTTGGCTGGGATGAATATTTCATGAGTGTCGCGCAACTTATTTCCCGCCGCGCCACCTGTACCCGGGGTCATATCGGCGCGGTTATTGTAAGGGATCACAGTATCCTTTCAACCGGATACAACGGAGCCCCTTCCGGGCTTCCTCACTGTAACGACAGCAACTGCCGAATTTACCGCAGCACCCATCCCGATGGAACTGTCGAAGAGAACT
>CAIXLG010000100.1 GCA_903920215.1 uncultured Chlorobiaceae bacterium | reverse complement strand
CTGGATCAGGACGCTCTACGGCCATTCGGGAGGGGTCTATTCATGCGCCATCAGCCACGACAACAAGTTCATCGTCTCCGGCTCTTATGACAATACCCTGAAGGTGTGGGATTCAGAGACCGGCAACTGCATCAGGACTATGGCAAACCTGCCTCAAAACGAAACCGCAGCATGGGATGGAAACGCACAACAGTTGCTTTCAGCATCAGAAATCGCATGGCGCTGGATCGGATTAAGCTCGGGCATCAAAAGATTGCCCATTGAACTTCTGAACACCAAACAGAGTTGAATAATTTTTTATTGAAATGCGGCTTGGTATTTTCTTATGTTGCTTGGCAATGATCTGTTCGAAAGTTTCAAGGTTGATGTCAGCGCATCAGTTATTTCCACTTCAGTTTATGCTGATACTTTTCGTCGCAAGTTTATTGATACATCAGCCAAAATTGTTCGCAATGGTAATAAACTTATGAGAAGGTTACTGCAGCCTGCATGCAACGGCTGCAATTCGATCACCTCTTTGAGCGCTGTTTAAACATTACCGTTTTGCTGTGTTAGGCAACGCTTTACGGCAATAATTAAATGCACTATGCCATCTTGGTATTGGATATCTACGATCAAAAAAAGCCTATTTCGGCCATTTTATCCAATGGTCACGATAGTATTCAGAACGGCATGATGCTGTGAAGAAAATTAACACCGACTTTGCTTTGGAATAATTGTTTTGTTGAATAAAATCCAGATTATGAGGGCTGTTAAACTTTAATTTTGCTTTTTTGCCTTTTCGGTTCTGTATTTCAGTCCTTGGACGGGGTGCAGTTTTTCGAATAGCTCAGTTTAGGAATATATTGTTTTTCTCTCTTTGTTATAGTTATTCTCTAACGATTACAAAGTATGGGACTGAACCAGGGAGGATGTTCTACACTCATATCTCTGATCAATACGCACCCTTCAACATCAAGGTTATCAATGTCGGTGTCCGCGATTCCACCTATGTCCTTGATGGCCTGCTTTATCACGAATCAGATTTACGGATCGACGAACACTATACTGACACCGCTGGTTTTACCGATCATGTTTTTGGATCAATGCATCTTCTTGGCTTCCGATTTGCTCCTCGTATCCGTGACTTGAAGGAAACAAAGCTTTACATTCCAGGAAAATCGGCTGATTATCCAGCACTTGAAAAATTGATCAGTGGCAAGCTGAACATCAAACATCTCCGTAGTCATTGGAACGATATTTTACAGCTGACGACATCAATCAAACAAGGCACGGTGACAGCCTCTCTGATGCTTCGAAAACTTGGAAGTTATCCTCGCCAGAATGGTTTGTCGTTGGCGTTACGTGAGTTTGGTCGCATTGAACGCACCTTGTTTATCCTGAACTGGCTTCAAAATGTCGAACTCCGACGCAGATTGCATACAGGGCTGAACAAGGGTGAATCTCGCAACTCCCTAGCTCGTGCCGTCTTCTTTAACCGACTTGGTGAGATCCGTGATCGCAGTTTTAGCAACAACAATATCGGGCAAGTGGGTTGAATTTGATGACTGCGGCAATTGCGCTCTGGAACACATTATATCTGGATCGTGTCATCAAGTCATGGAATGAACAAGGTCGGCCAGTAGATCAGCTTCTCTTGCAAAACCTATCACCTTTAGGATGGGAGCACATCAACCTGACAGGTGATTATGTATGGCGCAACCGTTTTAAAGGCAAAGTGGGGCATTTCAGAGCGCTTCGACCTTTACCATTTCCTTAACGTACTTTAAAATCCGTTTCCTGAAGCGACCCCCAGTTGGAAAAATTGAACTTATTTTCCGTTCCTTTTTATCCCGAAACCGTGTATCTTTTGCCATGAAGCTCTCTACCTATTGGGTTGTGTTATATTGGGTTGTAATTTCGACGTTACCCATTTCAATATAAAATTTTAGCCTATAAGTTGAGGGCTTTTTTTATGCCTGACCGCTCAGGTTAGGTAAGAGATAGAGTGTCAATGCGTTTTTTCTTGAGGTACCTTAACAGGAGTAACTACGAAAAGAAAATTCCAATGAATAGGTGTTGTCCATGACCAATGCGCAGCCCCACCTTTTATAGGTAGGCGAACAGTTAGAATGTTTTTCGGTTCTAATTCTTTAGTTCTCGTTGCGTCGCCAATATAAATATACTCTTTATCTTTTCTCAGTTCGATAAATTCTGCGAATGACTTTTTGTCTTTATATTCGATCCAGTTGTTGTACTTTTGGAAGTATCCGTCATCGTACATATATCTAATAATCGATGAAGTCGACTTTTTACCTGCTTTTTTAGCCGGTTTATTATCCTCTTGTGGTGGACTAACCACAATAAATAAAATAAGCAAAGCAAGTATACCTGCTGATTGATTTCCCTTTAATTGAACATCTTCATTCATTCATTTATTATATTAAAAAATTAAAGAAACCATATTTAGAAGCATCACAATGCGATTAAATATTGCAGTACATCTGCATGGTTCATTGATAATCAAATTGGCGTTGGCAAGTAAATAAAATATAAGTATCGAATAAAGAATTATTTTTTAAGACAATTCGGAGTCATCAAAAAGACTAACATGTTCTGTCTTGCATGATAAAAAAGTATTTGAGATGCGTTTCCATTGAATAATGAAATTCTGCAAGTTTAATAAGCGCTCCACAAGAATTGATTCCGTAGTAAAATGATCAGACAGAAAACAGTCACATATGGACATCATGAAAAAAAATTCCCAACCCCCTAAAAAATGCGTTAGCCAAATAATTAGCTGTTTCGGAAAGAATTACGGAACGACTGAACGCTTAGCACAAAACATAAACTAAAAATATAATCAAAATCTGTAAACAGCTAAATTATAGTAAGTTACTCTATTTACTGATTTTACACAAGCATACGTCAGTAGTATAAGATATAAACTTAGATTTATCAAAAATATTGTATTGTAAATGAATTATTTATGTAATAAAATTAATCAAAAAAAGCGAAGGTGACTCAAAGCGGCGGTACAAGTGCAGTCTGCAGTAGTGGCGGCAGAGCATCGCGTGTCTGAAGTGAAGCGCAGTGCAAAAGAGCAGCGTGAGCAGGCAGACCGCAAGCTGGCCGATGCATCGCAGACTGTCGAAGATCTGGAAAGCAGGCTGGACGACGCAACGGGGAACGCTGCAGCGCTGGAGCAGCGGCTTGCCAAAAGCCAGAGCAGCCAGCAGGCGCAGGTGCGCGTTGAAATAAAGATGATTATGGAAGATCTGAGACGAAAACAGCAACAGGAAGAGCAGATGCAAGGCGAGCGCGATGCTGCCTGCGTATATGCTGTGATGTTGCAAGGGCAGGTGGAGGCAATGCAGGCGCAAGTCAGCGAGCTGATGTGGGCGGTGAAGGGCGGCACTATTAAAGCGACACGCGATGCGGCGGTGCGGGCAGGTTGCGCGCTTGGCGATGGGATGGTGACTTGATCAAGAAGCTTGACTGTGCGGTTGTGAAAGGCGAAAGCAGCTATAAATACAGAAGGTTTAGTTTTCGATTGTATCCGTTTCATGAGCAGAGGTATAATAAAGTTCAGGTATGACTGACAAGACTAACTGAAACACAAAAAGAAAACTATTGCTCTGGAATGAGAGATATGACAATGTGTGATGGATTCAGTTTTTTTCCTTGCATGATAAACATTATGCCGTTAACAACCTGTATATATCCTTTCCCTGATATAGTATACTCCTTTGACCCGGAACTTGTTTCTTTAATTATACGGCCGGCAAGGCGGTATTGATACTTACCTTCTGATGGTACTGGTATTTTTAGGATAGAAAAAGGAAGTAATTTGTCTAGCTTTAGGATTCCGACACTATTACCATCTATAAAGACCTCTATTTGTTCTGCATTAAATTTTTCGTTCAAAGCATCGCTGATAGTAAAGTATACATTATTTACTTTTATAGTAAGTTTACGAAGAGGAAGAGGATGAGGCTTTATTGGTGATGTATTTGGGTTGGTTACATACATACCAAAAAAAACCAGACAAACTCCTGATATTGCGCAAAAAAATCTACTTATTGGGTTGATTTGTGGTACCTTAAGTTCTTTTACTTCTATACCACCACCTAAAGCCGCTAATATCAGCAGTATTACGCCACCACCTATAAGCATAAGTTCCGGTGTCATGCATATACTCCTATTGATTTAACCTGAATTATTCATCAAGCAACAAAAAAAGGGTGCAATAAATACCGTAAATCGTTACATTACTGGTAGTTAAAGTCAGATAATAAAACGCGATATTTATGCAACCCCTTCGCCAGAATATAGTCACAGCAGAGAGTACACAACAAACATTATTTTCCTATAATACAGCTTCATCCATTGCCCCGGTCAATGTCAAAAAAGTTGCTCTTGATTTCCAAGGTGGCAGTATTACCAGCGATGCCGGTGTTTTGCTGTTGAGTGAAACCGAATCACAACTTGGCTTGATCACCATGCTGGCCAAGTG
>CAIXLG010000099.1 GCA_903920215.1 uncultured Chlorobiaceae bacterium | reverse complement strand
GGTCATTGAGGTGCTTTCCCAGCAACTGAGTGCTCAATATGGCTCTGGTTTTTCTTTGACCAATGTCAAATATTTCAGGCAGCTCTATCAGGCTTGGCCGGATCGACTCTTCATTCAGCACCCGTTTGTTGTTGAATTGGCAGAGCAACCAAAAAGCCACCCGTCGGGTGGCCAATTCCCTTCAGGTTTTTCCTCGCGGCTTTCATGGTCGCATTATCGTGCTCTGATGCGAGTATCGAAACCTGCGGCTCGGGAATTTTATGAGCGGGAAGCCATTGAGTGTGGCTGGAGTAAAACGCAACTGGAGCGGCAGATACAAACCTCCTATTATGAGCGGATTATTGCTCATCATGGAGAACAAGGGCTGCTGGCGCCTGATCGCGAACGGTTGGCTGGTGAAAAACTCCGTCCGGTTGACGTGCTAAAATCGCCCATGGTGCTTGAGTTTCTCGATTTGCCTGACTCTCCTGATCTGCATGAAAGCGAACTCGAGCAGGCCATTATTCGGAACCTGCAATTCTTCCTGCTGGAACTGGGTAAAGGATTTTCCTTTGTTGCCCGCCAAAACCATATCCGCTTTGACGACGATGATTTTTATGCCGATCTGGTTTTCTACAATTTCATTCTAAAGTGCTTTTTATTGATCGACCTGAAACTGGGCAAACTTACCCATCAGGATGTTGGGCAGATTGTTTGAAGATCAGTTTAAAGTGCCGGGCGATAATCCAACCATCGGTCTGATTCTTTGCTCCGACAAAAGTGAGGCAGTCGCCAAATATTCGGTTTTGCATGAAAGCAAACAGATATTTGCCTCGAAGTATCTCAAATTTCTCCCGACGGAAGAAGAACTGAAGCTTGAGATTGAAAAAGAACGGAGGCTGATTGAAGCAAGTCTGGCTGACCGAAAAGGGCTCTTATCATTTGACGAAAGCAGTGCGCCGAATGCAGAATAAATGCAGAATAAATTAACCGTAAATTTATTCTAAAAAACATCTTACGCAAGCACACCCCTCTTGAGGCTTGCAGAATAAATGCAGAAAGAACTTCAAGGATAACGGTCTATGAAATTCAAGTTTAAAGTTCAGCCCTATCAGACCAATGCGGTTGACTCAGTTGTTGATTGTTTTGCCGGGCAGGTTAGTTCACAGCACAACTCCTATACGATCGATCCAGGTAACGTGCCTATTCCTTTAGATTTCACTGGGTTTAGAAATGCTGATATTCTTCTGACGGAGTCACAGCTAAAAGAAAACGTTCACGAAGTTCAGCTACGCCAAAACCTTCCATTGTCTGAGGTATTGATTTCGAGTGCCAAGTGCCCAGTAAACCTTGATATAGAAATGGAAACCGGTACGGGTAAAACGTACTGCTATATCAAAACCATCTTTGAGCTGAACAAGCTGTATGGGTGGAGCAAGTTTATCATTGTGGTTCCGAGTATCGCTATTCGAGAAGGCGTCTATAAATCACTGGAGATCACGGCTGACCACTTTACCGAAAGCTTCGGAAAAAAGGTCCGGTTTTTTATTTACAACTCAAAGCAGTTACACCACATCGAAAGCTTTTCGTCTGACGCAAGCATTAATGTCATGATCATCAATATCCAGGCCTTCAATGCAACGGGAAAGGATAATCGCCGTATCTATGATGAACTGGACGATTTCCAGTCTCGCCGCCCGATTGATGTTATCAGTAGCAATCGCCCGATTCTCATTCTTGACGAACCCCAGAAAATGGGGGGCGCCAAAACGCTTGATGCCGTGGCCAAGTTCAAACCACTCATGATCCTGCGATATTCTGCCACCCATCGTACTGAGCATAACAAGATTCACCGACTCAATGCGCTGGATGCTTATAACCAGAAACTTGTTAAAAAGATTACAGTTCGAGGTATCACGGTAAAAGGTCTCGCTGGGACGAATGCCTATCTCTATCTGGAGTCTATCGAAATATCGAAAAGTGCTCCTTTGGCAAGAATCGAAATGGAGGTCAAGCAGGTAAATGGGATCAAGCGTGTTGTTAAAAGACTTGAAAAAGGCAGAGATCTGTTTGTTGAATCTGGTGAACTTGATCAATACCAAGGTTTTGTTATTTCGGAGATCAATGCACGAACAGATACTGTTGAATTCAGTAATGGTCATCAGCTGACGGCTGGAGAAGCTACCGGTGACGTTTCCGAAACGACCATTCGCCGCATTCAGATCAGGGAGACAATCAAGGCTCATCTTGACAAAGAGAAAGTTCTTTTTTTGCAAGGGATCAAAGTGCTGTCGCTCTTTTTCATTGACGAGGTGGCCAAGTACCGCGACTACAGTCAAGCAGACGAGAAGGGTGAGTACGCTCGCATTTTTGAAGAGGAATACGAGTTGCTCAAGGCGGAGTGCCTCAATGAACTTGCCTTGGATAATGTACCCTATAAGAAGTATCTGGAAAGAGATATGCCGGATAAGGTACATGAGGGGTACTTCTCCATTGACAAAAATAAACGACAGGTTAATCCGGAAAGCAAGCTTGTTAAAGACGAAGAGACCGGGTTAAAAACAGCGATATCAGATGATGTCAACGCCTATGACCTTATCCTGAAAAAAAAGGAACGCTTGCTCTCTTTAGAAGAACCCGTCAGGTTCATTTTCTCACATTCAGCGCTGCGTGAAGGCTGGGACAATCCGAATGTCTTTGTTATCTGCATGTTAAAGCACAGTGACAACTCCATTTCCCGTCGCCAGGAGGTGGGCCGCGGTCTCCGACTTTGCGTAAACCAGAATGGTGACAGAATGGACCATCCAGCTACCGTGCATGATATTAATGTATTAACGGTTGTTGCCAGTGAAAGCTATACAGAGTTTGTGACCAACCTCCAGCGGGAGATCAGCAATTCTCTATCAGCTCGTCCAAGAAAAGCGGATGAGTCCTATTTCATAGGAAAAATCATTCAGACCGAAACCGGCCCCTTGGAAATCAATCCGACCATGGCAAAACAAATTTACAGATACCTGGTCAAAAACGATTACACTGACGATGGCGACAGGATAACCTCAATCTATCACTCAGCAAAAGCCGATGGAGCATTGGGAGCCTTACCGCAAGAGCTTGCCCCCTTGGGAGATCAGATTTATATGCTTATTGACACTGTCTTCAGCGATTCTCAATTGCCTCAGGTGGGAGACGACAGGAAGCCAAAGGTCAACCCACTGAACGACAACTTCAACAAAAAAGAGTTTAAGGAACTCTGGAACCGAATCAACCACAAGGCGATATACAAGGTAGAGTTTGATTCGGCAGAATTAATTCGCAATTGCATCCGCACTCTGAACAATGAGCTGCGTGTCAGTCCACTGCAATACACTATACAGGCCGGAACTCAAAAAGGGCAGATTACAGATGACCAGCTCAAGAGTGGAGAGAGTTTTAAGCTTTTTGAAACCAAAGTTGAGCTCAACAAGGAATCAATATACTCGATGGTCAAGTATGATCTTTTGGGTAAGCTCGCAGGCAATACCGATCTGACTCGTAAAAGTATCGCCGAAATTCTTGCAGGTATCAATCCCCCTGTTTTCAATAAGTTCAAAGAAAATCCAGAACATTTTATTACCGAAGCAACTCGTTTGATCAAAGAGCAAAAAGCCACGATTATTGTTGAGCGCTTGAGCTATGATGAGATTGCCGACCGGCACGATATTGAAATCTTTACCACTGGCCAGAGCAAGCAAGACTTCTCAAAAGCAAGTGAAAAGCTGAGAAACCACATCTACGATTATGTGGTCACCGACTCGAAAATTGAAAAAGCTTTTGTGCGCGAGCTTGATACCAGTACAGAAGTTGTTGTCTACGCAAAACTGCCCCGTGGTTTTCTCATCCCTACACCGCTTGGAGACTACAATCCGGACTGGGCAATTTCATTTAAAGAAGGTACTGTCAAACACATATACTTTGTAGCTGAGACCAAGGGCTCAATGTCGAGTATGGAGCTGCGCGCCATCGAGGCCACAAAAATCGAATGCGCAAGGAAATTCTTTGAGGAGATCAATCAGAGGGTTGAAGAGGATAAGGTAAAGTATGAGGTTGTGACTGATTTTGGAAAGCTGATGGAAATTGTTGGGGGACGAGGATAAGTATGAAGCTTTATATTACAGCGTGGTTATGGGACAGATTTCTCACTGCGTATCGAAATGACAGGGGGGGAGGATAGTTGGCGGTTGGCAGAAGTCTTGGTGGAGAGTGGTGGATGAACCAGAACCGAAAGATCGTGATCAGAGAGGGCAAAAAGCTCTGAAAAAGTCTTGCCGCTGCTCTTGAACCGATATGAATAGTTCTTAACCTGAATAATTCACGAGGGCTACAAAAGTCGAAATTTTAAGGCAGTCCCACAGGCTGTGGGACTTTTCAACATTCAACCGTGGAGATGGCTATGAATGAGAATGATCGGAGCCTCTCGGTGAATATAGATGTGTTGCTTGCTCACCTGCGCACTCTGATTGCTGATGCCCGCAAAGAAGCTAAGCGGACAGTGGATGTCATTCAGGTGCGTACATGCTGGGAGGTTGGCCGCCATATCGTGGAGTTTGAGCAAGGCGGGCAGACACGTGCTGCTTATGGCAAAAAACTGCTGTCGCAACTGGCTGAATCATTGACTGGTGAGTTTTGCAGAGGATTCGATCCCACTAATTTGCGGCACATGCGCCGGTTTTATCTTGCTTTTCCAATTTACGACACAGTGCGTCGCGAATTGAGCTGGTAGCATTATCGGGCAATGTTGCGTATTGATAACCCCGAAGCAAGGCAGTGGTACATGAACGAGTCCGCTTTGCAAAACTGGAATGTTCGCGTATTGGATCGGCAGATTGACACGCTCTATTTCGAGCGATTGCTGCTCAGCAGTGACAAGGCCAGCGTGCAGGCTGAAGCCGAGGCTAACATTGCCTCATTGCCCCAGAACCCCCGGGAGTTCGTGCGCGATCACGTGATGCTGGAGTTTCTTGGCCTGCCCGGCACAGGCAAGCTGCTGGAGTCAAAGCTGGAGCAGGCACTGATGGACAAGCTGCAGGCGTTTTTGCTGGAACCGGGTAAAGGTTTTGCTTTTGTTGCCCGTCAGCAGCGCATCAGTACCGAGTCACAGGACTTTTATATCGATCTTGTTTTTTACAACTACCTGCTCAAGTGCTTTGTGCTGATTGATTTGAAGAGCGGAAAGCTTGTGCATCAGGACATCGGGCAGAAGATGAACATGTTGTGCGCATGTATGACGATCTGAAACGGGGTAAGAACGATAATCCTACTGTCGGGATTATTTTGTGTTCGCAAAAGGACGAGTCAGTGGTTCGCTATTCTGTCTTAAATGGGAGTGAACAGTTATTCGCCAGCCGCTATAAATTGGTATTGCCATCCGAAGAAGAGCTGCGAAAAGAGCTGGAGCGGGAACGCACACTGTTATTGGAGCAGTCAGAAGCGTATCAAGCGGATGGGAGTGACAATGAGTAAAGAAAAAAAACGCAGTTTCCATGAGGAGCTGGTGCTCAATCAATGGATGATGGGCTTTTTTAAAGGCGATAGCTTGCACGGCATGAAGGAAAATCGATGAATAGGAAGCATTCCAACACTCCAGAGATTAACGGGCTGGTTGAAAATATTGTACCGCTTGTAAAACATACCCAGCAACTCGCACGACAAGCGGCTATACTGTATTCCCGAGAGATTGATGCAATAATAAAAGATAAGGATAGTGACTCCAGACGGATTGAACACTGCCTGGATGGTATTCTTGATTTTTGTTTTGATGAGAAAATGCTGCAGTTATTCAAAAAACTCTGCCGCTATTATTATAACATCGATTCTGTTGCGACAAGTGAATATGTCTATTTCTACAAGGAAATGTGGGATAATGATAAATGAAACCCGTCGTGGAGAACTCTGTACTCTTTTTTAGCGCGGCATCATGAACAATACACGGTTCTGGTTTGAATTCTTGTTATTGGTTTTATCCATTTATTTAGCCTCCATTTTTGTTGTTTGATGCTACGAAAGTGGAGGTACCAGACGACTGCTGAGGTGCTACTTGCGCTTTTGGAGCCGGCGGTCGTTCATTAGTCGGCGGCGGATTCATGTTTTTTTTGAGTGTGCCTTCGTTTATGATAATACGCTGGCCTTTGAAAGGGTCTTGACCTTGAGTCATCGTAGTTCCTTATTAAAGATTGGCATATTTATACAGCTCGAAACTCTAAAACAGTATTTTTTCGGTCAAGGCCAAGGTACAATACTGGAATTGTATCAACCATCACTAATTCCTCACTCTCTCCTGATTTAGCGAATACAATTACTTGCGTCATCAACAATTCGCGCTCATCTCCGCCGTCCGAATAACCCCAAACGTATCCTTGGTAGACCAAGCCATTATCGTGGTGACGAACTGTTGCCCAATGATCTATGTCTGGTGAATTGAGCGTCAGATCCCAAATATCAACTTCACCGATGCGCTTTAAACCTAACTTACGAACAAAAAGTCGATGAGGGAAACTATTTTGTCTTAGAGCAGTGACAATACATCCCACAAAAAGAGCACAAATGGTGGTGAGAAAAATTTGTATAGCATCTAAGCCATTTGTAGGATTTAGTGTCGCTAGTCCGAGCGCGTTTCCTATCACTGTCTGCCAAAATTCTTTTCCGGTAGTGGGTGATATCCAGAGATAAATACCTTCGAAAAAACCAGTAATTAAATAGCAAATAACCCCGTATATAAATATTTGTAATCCACTCTCAAAATCTGATCTCGGACGCTTCGGGCCAATCGACTTGACAATCCCAAACGCAATAATCCCCGGAATTAAGAGGAACAAAATTTTGAGCCCAACGTCATCTATCTTTGAAAGTGGTGGCATACGCTTTTTTTCTAATACATAATAAGGTTGTCTCCAATCCTAAGCTAGTTACACCAGAATTTACAAACTTCTATCCAATAAAATACTAAAAAAAATACACACACAGCATTTAATTAGCTTTATATTTAATAGATTTAGTCTTTTCGGTCTATCTCTAAGGTATGCGTATTGAAAATACAGCTAACAGCACAGGAATGATTTTTGCTGGGTATTACAGGGAAATACTTTTTTATTACCATCAACTATACTACATTATAGCTACATAGGGAGGGATTGATATGATAGAAAATACAGTTGTCAGGGCAAGGATTGATGCCGCAACAAAAGCCAAGGCTTCTGCTGTGCTGGCTTCCATAGGGCTTTCCCTGTCCGATGCCATAAGACTTAGGTTGAAACGGGTTGTTGCTGAAAAAGCATTGCCTTTCGAGCCGCTCATCCCGAACGCGGAAACTATTGAAGCTATTATGGAGGCGAGGCGCGGAGAACTCGTAAAGATTGGCTCTTTAGACAATATGTTTCGGGATATAAATGCGGACAATCGACCGTAGAATGATCTTATTTTGACCTACTGCAAAACCGACGACGCCAGTCTGGAACTGGTGCGCCTCGGTTCGCATAGCGAGTTGGGGTTATAAAGTTACATTCTCAAAAGCTTCAACTGCTCAGAGAAGCCCGCCATTAAGCTGCCAGATCGTAAAATTGAGAAACGAGGCAAAGCTTACCCACAAAATGTAGGGTATCAGCAGATATGCCGCAGTAGGGGAAACCGCTTTAAACTTTACGATTGTCAGCACGATCGCCAGCCAGAGCAGAACGATAACCCCAAGTGCTTTAGAAGGCGAATGTAGACCGAAAAATGCGGCTGACCAGCTGAGATTCAAGAGAAGCTGCACACCGAATACTATGAGAGCTCCCTTTACATTTGCTTTTGTAGACCACTCCTCTACCACAAGATAGAGAGCAGTACCCATAAGCAGGAACAAAAGAGTCCAGGCAGGAGGAAAAAGCCAGTCAGGGGGGTTCCATGAAGGTTTTTTCAGTATCGAATAGTACCACTCGGAGCCGGGCACGGGCGTAAAGGTGCTGCCTGCAAAGGCAAACACAAAACACAAACCGATACAGAGAGCCAGTTTTGTAATATTGAGTTTCATTATGGTGTTCTTTACGTTTATAAATGCTTTATATCATTATAAATAAGTAACAAAGAGATCGATCGGATAATTCCCTGCCCCAATGCTATTCAGATAAACTTTGATGTTGCGCTCTACCGAACAAGGGGCACGAAAAAAAAGAATGGGCTGAAATGTTATATTGATCGCGATTATGCAACCCATTCGTTCTGATTCACAAACACACATGGAAACACGAAGCAATGAACTGCAGACAGCCATACAGGCTGCCCAGGCTGCAGGAGCTATAACCCTTGAAAAATTCGGTGTACTCTCTCAGAGTGACATCAAGGGAAAAGATTTTAAAGATTTTGTTACTGAGGTTGACAAAGCCTGCGAAGCAGCAATAAGCTCCATTATCACAGAACGCTTCCCCGATGACAACATGCTGTGTGAAGAAGGCACCGTCGTTAAAGGCACTTCCGAAAGAACCTGGATTGTTGATCCTCTTGACGGCACTCTTAACTTTATTCACTCCTTTCCTGTTTTTTCAATAAGTATCGCGTTGAAGGACAGCAATAATGAACTCTGCACAGGGGTTGTCTTTCAGCCAGTTCTTCAAGAACTCTTTACGGCTGAACGAGGTTGCGGAGCTTACCTGAATGGCAAAAAAATTTCCGTGTCAAACCGCTCTGAAAAAGAGAGTTTTCTCATTGCAACCGGTATTCCGTTTACTGAGTACCACTATATTGATTCTTATTTCGGAGTGCTGAAAGAGATTATTCACGACTGTGCAGGAATCAGGCGCGCCGGTTCTGCTGCCATTGATCTTGCTTATACTGCCTGCGGGCGCTTTGACGGGTTCTGGGAATACAAGCTATGCCCATGGGATTATTCAGCTGGCGTGCTGCTTGTCCGCGAAGCAGGAGGAATGGTTACCGACTTTACAGGAAATGAAGATGTGTTTCAAAGAAACAGCATTATTGCCGGAAACAGGATCTCCCATCCGCTCCTTCTTGAAAAAGCGCTGAAACACTTTTCCGCTCAGACAGTCTCATAAGAAGCTTGCTCAGGCCCTTCTAGAAAGCCTGATTTGAACAGGATATTGATCTTTGTTATCTTAAGGGTTTAGAGTTTTTCATCATTACAATTCAAGTTCATTTCCTGCGCGGCAATAAAAGGCAGGAGCAACGATTACACTATGCTCATTCATCAGCGCACACTTCAAAAAGAAGTTTCCTTATCAGGAACAGGACTGCACACCGGCAAAGAGTGCATGATCACCTTTAAACCTGCCCCGGTCAACTACGGCTACCGTTTTGTCCGGACAGATATTGAAAACAGTCCTGAAATACCGGCACTGATTGAGAACGTCATTGATGTCCTGAGGGGTACCACTATCGGGCTCAATGAGGTTAAAGTCCACACCACCGAGCATGTTCTTGGCGCTCTTTATGGCCTGCAGATCGATAACTGCCGGATTGAACTCAGCGGACCCGAACCTCCGGTTATGGATGGGAGTTCACACCCATTTGCAGAGGCACTGATTGAAGCTGGATTTCAGAAACAGGAGGAACCAAAAAATTACCTTGTCATTGATGAGACCATTGAATACCACGATGCTGAAAACAGTGTCGATATTGTAGCTCTGCCTCTGGATGATTTCAGAATGACGGTGATGGTGGACTATAAAAACCCGGCTCTAGGCTCTCAGCACTCCGGTCTTTTTAATCTGGAAACTGAATTTGTCAAAGATTTTTCCCCATGCAGAACCTTCTGCTTTCTCAGTGAAGTGGAAGCGCTTGCAAACCAGGGAATCATCAAGGGTGGTGATATCGACAATGCTATTGTCATTATCGACAAAACCATGGAAAAAGGGGAGCTTGACTCTCTGGGAAAAAAACTTGGTATAGAAAGCGACCATCTTGTACTCGGCGAAAACGGTATTCTCAACAACCGGGAACTACGCTTCAAGAATGAGCCTGCCCGCCACAAACTGCTTGACCTGCTTGGTGACATCGCCCTCCTTGGCATGCCGATAAAGGCACAGGTGCTTGCTGCGCGCCCTGGTCATGCTTCGAATGTGGAATTTGTCAAGCAGCTCAAAAAATATGCGGATCGCAACAAACTTGCCCGGCAGTACCAGCACGATAAAAAAGCCGGCGTTATTTTTGACATCAATGCAATACTGAACATTCTCCCCCACCGTTATCCCTTCCTTTTAATCGACAAGATCGTTGAGTTCAAGCTTGATGAAAAGATTGTATCGATTAAAAATGTGACCATGAACGAGCCCTTCTTCCAGGGTCACTTTCCGGGTAATCCCATCATGCCTGGCGTGCTGATCCTTGAAGCCATGGCTCAAACCGGCGGTATCATGATGCTGAACGGTAATGATAAAATAAAGGAGAGCGTGGTCTACTTCATGGGCATCGACAAGGCTCGCTTCCGCAAACCGGTACTTCCCGGCGACACCCTTGTGATTGAAGCAACCATAACCAACATGCGCAGAAGCGTCTGCCAGTTTGATGCAAAAGCTTATGTGCGCGGCGAACTTGTATGCGAAGCCTCCCTGATGGCTACTGTTGTGTCCAAAAACAAATAGAAGTCGTCCTTCCCCGGATAGAACGCCCTGGCCTCCAGACCTGAGAACCAGGGCGCTTCTACACACCTGCCCACATTCCGTCAACAAGTTGTCAACATTTTTCACACAACAGAAGCAAAGAATGTCAACATCTGTAAGTTACTATTTTTTAGTAAGTTAGCCAATCGGGACGTGACTGTATATGTTTCCTGAACAAAAGTTATCAATACCCTGCATACCGGCTATTGTTGATAACATAAAAGAGGAAGAGTAAAGGCTCAAAGGCTGTAGTTGAGGCCCTTATGAATTTTGTAAAACCTTACACAATAGAGCGAAAAGGAGTAGAGAAGCATAATGGACGAGAGGTATAAAAAGAACTCCTTGACAGGATAGCGCTGAAAAACGGGATGAGGCCAAACCATGGCAATAAACATCATGGAGACAAAGCCAACAGCCCATTTTCCCGGCCAGAGAGATGTAGTGACTACTGAGTGGTGAATTCTGACATATGCGGCACCGATAAAAATAAGGGCATCCCTCAGGACTGCAAAAAGCACAAACCATAAAGGGAGCTGACCAATCCATAAAAAGTAAATAGCTACACTTGCAAGACAGAGTTTGTCGGCAAGGGGATCAAGAATTTTTCCCATTTCGGAAACATCATTGGTCCATCTGGCAGCCTGACCGTCAAACCAGTCGGTCAAAAGAGCCACAACCATAATAACTATGGCTGTTTTGATATGGCCGGTATGAAAATAATAGAGAAACCAGGGTATCAGTATTATTCTCAGAAAACTAAGCGAATTCGGCAGATTAAAGATACGACCTTCCACAGCTATAATTTTATTATTGAGTCATATCAACTCTTCCAACGAAGGCAATTCTTTTACACTCCTCAGAAACTAACGGACAACCTTATCGGGTGATGCGGCAACAAGCTGCGACCAACTGCTGCAACCACCCCGGGATTTTTCATAAGGAAGAAAAGCCTTCCGGCTCTCTCCCCTGAGCAAATCGCACAGGGCTATGCCGAGTGCATCGGTAACATCATAAGGTTTAGGCGGCACAGTGAGGCCAAGCATTCTCGTGACCATAAAAGCAACCTGCTCCTTGCTTGCAGCTCCTCTTCCGGTTATCGCCGATTTCACTTCACGCGGAGCATACTCGTGCAACGCAAGATGCTGGTTCATTGCAAGGGCTATAACCGCACCGCGAACCTGACCGAGCTTAAGAGCCGACTGCACATTTCTGCTCAAGAACGCTGTTTCCAGAGCTAATCGCTGCGGCTTGAACTCATCAATAACCGCTTCAAGCTCACGATATATTTCACCTATCCGCTCTGCATGGGTCCGACGGGGATTAAGACGGATAACACCGCAAACGAGCACGGAAAGAACTCCGGAAGTCTGGCTGATCACTCCATAACCGGTATTCAGACTTCCGGGATCGACCCCGAGAACAACCATCCTCTATTCGTTTAAACTGCTCATTGCACTTTCGCTGATATCCATGTTACTGTATACCCCCTGCACATCGTCATTGCTTTCAAGCGCATCAATCAACCTGATAACTTGACGGGCATCCTCAGCTTCAAGTTCTATATAATTTTCAGGTATGAGATCAATCTTTGCATTCTCATAACTGATACCTGAGGCGTCAAGTGCTTTTTTCACATTTTCAAGATCCTTGAAATCTGTTATAACGGTAAAATAGTTCTCATCATCGCTATTGAGGTCCTCAAGACCGGCATCCAGGAGTACTTCCATCAGACGATCCTCTCCGGCGGCCGACACGGGAACATCAAGAGTTCCCTTGCGATGGAACATCCAGCCGACACTGCCGCTCTCGCCGAGCGAACCATTGTTGCGACTCATAATGTGACGAATATCAGCAACGGTCCGGTTACGATTGTCCGTCGCCGTCTCAATAATCAGAGCTATCCCTGCGGGACCATACCCTTCGTAGGTAATCTCGTCGTAGGTGACGCCCTCAAGCTCTCCTGTCCCTTTTTTGATGGCACGGGAAATATTGTCCATCGGCATGGAATTATCTCTTGCGGTATCGACAGCGAGCCTGAGACGGGGATTACCCGTTGGGTCGCCTCCACCCATTCTTGCCGCTATCGTAATCTCTTTGACCAGTTTAGTAAACAAACTGCCTCTTTTCTGATCAGTTACCGCCTTCTTTCTTTTAATGGTCGCCCATTTGCTATGTCCTGACATAATAAAAAACTGCTGATTTATTATTCCCCTTGCACCACGCCTATGATAATAGATTTATTTTCTTTAAATAAAATCAAATCCAACGGCATTCGTGCAAGTTACTAACAAGAAAAATTAATGACAAACTTGATGACCGCCTATCAGGGAGAACCCGGAGCTTACAGCGAGATAGCTGCGCTCAGGATCGGAGAGCCAAAACCATTTGAATCGTTTGAAGAGGTTTTTGCCGCCGTTGAAAACAATAAGGTTGCGTATGCCGTCATCCCGATAGAAAATTCACTCGGAGGAAGCATTCATCAAAACTATGACCTGCTCTTGCAGCATCCCGTTACTATCGTTGCCGAGACCTTTGTCAAAGTTGAACACTGCCTTCTGGGCATCCACAATGCAACAATAGAACAAGCCCGGAAAGCGCTTTCTCATCCCCAGGCACTTGCGCAATGCCGCAATTTTTTTGCAACGCACAAGAACATTAAGCCGGAAGTCGCCTATGATACGGCCGGCAGTGCAAAAATAATCGCCGCCGAAAATGATCCGACACAACTTGCAATTGCTTCAAAAAGGGCGGGAGAACTATACGGTCTGGAAATCCTGCAGGAAAACCTTGCTGATGAAGAGTGGAACATTACACGATTTTTCTGTATTTCACATTCAGAAATAACCGATCCTGTACGTTTTAAAACAAAACTGGACACCTCACAGCACAAAACATCCATTGCGTTCACCCTTCCCAATGTACAGGGTTCGCTTTTTAAGGCACTGGCAACATTTGCCATACGTGATATTGATCTGTCAAAAATAGAATCGAGACCATTCAGAAAAAAAGCGTTTGAGTATCTTTTTTATGTCGATTTCGCAGGACATCAGCATGACCAGAATATTCACAACGCACTTAACCATCTCAGGGAATTTGCAACGATGGTCAAGGTGCTTGGCAGCTATGGAGTCGTGACAGAATGAGCAGTAACCAACTTGAATTCTTTCTTCCTGCCAACCCGGAATCAAAAGCCGAAGCGATCACGCCACAACACGAAAAACCTGCCCTTTTTCTACTCGATGGCATGGCTATTATCTACCGCTCTTTTTATGCCTTGCAACGAGCAGGCATGACAAGCCGGGACGGAATGCCGACAGGTGCAATTTACGGATTCGCATCAGCACTCTTCAAGATTTTTGAAACCTACAAACCACACTATCTGGCGGCTGTATTTGACAGCAAGGAAAAAACCTTTCGCCATGATATGTATCCAGCGTATAAAGCCAATCGGCAGGCACCCCCTGAAGATCTCATTGTGCAGCTGGATGCCGTGTTTGAACTGCTTGAAGCTCTTGATATACCACTTCTCAAGGCACCTGGCTATGAGGCTGACGACTTGATAGGGACTGCTGCCCGAAAATTCGAAGATGTTTGCCAGGTGTACATTGTCACCCCGGACAAAGATCTTGCCCAGCTTGTACACGAAGGAGTAAAAATTCTCAAACCAGGCAAAAACCAGAATGAGCTGGAACTGTTCGGACAAAAAGAGATCGCCGGGCAATTCGGAGTGGAACCTGAACTCTTCACCCAGTTCCTGACACTGACCGGCGATACCTCTGACAATATTCCTGGAGCAAAAGGGATAGGACCCAAAACAGCTTCAAGCCTGCTGCTTACATACGGCTCCATCGATAATATTTATAGGCATCTGGACGACATTTCCCCGAAAAACCGCCAAAGCCTTGAAGAATTTCTGCCACAACTTGATCTGATAACCAAACTTGTGACTATCCGCACCGATCTGCAGATGGACGTTACCTTGAAAGAGCTTGAGTGTGGAGTGCCGGACCCTTCAAAACTATTGCCTTTGCTGCAGAAGCTTGGACTTAAAACCATTATATCCAGACTCCCGGCCGTCTTCAATGATTACGAGCAGCCACCTTCTGATGAGGCTACAATGCAGGAGCTCACGACCGATCAGCCGGACGACAAACTGCCTCTTCTTCGATCACCAAAAACCGGCGCGGACTACGCACTCGTTGATACTTCGGAAAAACTGGATGAACTGGTGCTCTCGCTTAAAAACGCCACACGGGTTGCAGTTGATACGGAAACAACAAGTCTGGATACATTTGAAGCTGAACTGGCCGGTATGTCATTTTCAATTGAACCGGGAAAAGCACGTTTTATTTCATTTAATACCAATGCACTTCAAAGAGAGAGCACCCTTGAAATACTAAAGCCTCTCCTTGAAAATACATCAATACTGAAAAGCGGTCAAAACCTCAAATACGACATACTTGTCCTGAAAAAATACGGCATAGAACTTTCGCCTGTCGGATTTGACACCATGCTTGCCAGCTATGTGCTTGACCCGGAAGCACAACACAATCTTGATGACATGGCAGCCCGTCATCTCGGCTACAGGACAACTACCTTTGAGGAACTTGTAGGAACCGGAAAAACAAAACTGAGTATTTATGACGTTGAACCAGGAAAGCTCTCTGACTATGGCTGCCAGGATGCTGATCTTGCCCTTCAGCTTGAAGATATGTTCCGCAAAAAACTTGAGGATGAAAAAGAGCTGCTCTCGATTTGCGAAAACATAGAATTTCCTCTTGTCGAGGTACTTGCAGCAATGGAATATGAGGGTATATGCATCGATACAAAAAGTCTTGAACAAGCCTCTGAAGCAGCCGCAATAGAGCTGAAACTGCTGACAGAAAAGATCTATGCGGCTACAGGCTCTGAGTTCAATATTGATTCACCAAAACAGCTGGCTCATATCCTGTTCGATGTACTCGGCCTGCCGCCAAAAAAAACAACCAAAACCGGTTTCTCAACAAATGTGGAAGTGCTTGAGGAGCTTGCTCCGCTTCACCCCGTTGCCGGCGACCTGCTGGAGTACAGGAGTCTCCAGAAACTGAAAAATACCTATATAGATGCTTTACCAAAAATTGTAAACCCTCGAACCGGCAGACTGCACACCTCGTTTAACCAGCAGATCACTGCGACGGGCAGGCTTTCGTCTTCTAAACCGAACCTGCAGAACATCCCTATACGCACCGCGCTCGGAAAAGAAATTCGAAGGGCATTCATTCCCTCATCTCCTGATAAATGGCTTCTCTCTGCGGATTATTCACAGATTGAACTTCGGATTGCTGCTGAAATCTCCGGCGATCCTCAACTCCTTGATGCTTTCAGAAACCGCGAAGACATCCACACCGCAACCGCAAGGGTGATTTTCGGTACCACGGAGATTGACAGCGATATGCGGAGAAAAGCAAAAGAGGTAAATTTCGGGGTGCTCTACGGCATCATGCCTTTTGGACTTTCAAAAAGGCTTAATATTACCCAAAAGGAAGCGAAAGCAATTATTGACACATACATTTCCAAATATCCCGGACTGTTCAATGCGCTGCAAAACATTATTGAAGCCGGGAGAACCAATGGCTATGTTTCAACCCTTCTCGGCCGCCGACGATATATTGCTGATCTCAACAGCCGGAATACAAACCTGAAAAAAGCTGCTGAAAGGGCCGCCATGAATACCCCGATCCAGGGTACCGCTGCCGATATCATTAAATGCGCCATGATTCTCTGCAGTCAGCGCATGCGTGACAAGAAATTGAAATCAACCATGCTTCTTCAGGTACATGACGAACTGCTTTTTGAAACTACTGATGATGAAAAAGAGGCGCTTTCAGTCCTGATTGAGACAGCAATGATCGATGCAGCAATAAGTTGCGGGCTTAAAACCGTGCCGGTTGAGGTAGATACCGGAATAGGAAAAAACTGGTTTGAAGCCCACTAATCATTGACTTATAAAAAAAAGTTTAATTATATTTGTCGATCATTCATGAAATGCCATTTTTCAGGCACACAATCCGGATACTGCATGTTTTCAACAACACCGTTTATTACTCTCTCTGGATTCAGCAGAAAAGTGCGGACATTTCTTGTAATGCATCTCTCTTTAAACAATTTTTTTTTCTCCCTGGCTCTATTCACCTCTCTTTTATTGACACCAACCCTGATACTTGCTCAAGAACAAAAGATCGTTGATAGTGCTCCGAAAAACGCAACACCCAAAACTACCGAAGGACTCCTGGCAACGACGGAACAAATGATTGAGCAACTGATCCGGCAGATTGATCTCCAGAAAGAGAATACGATTGAAAAAGATGAGCTGATTGAAAACCCGAATCCGACCTCGTTTTTTTCAAGTATACCCAATATCAAGCCAGTCGAGGGCTCAATTACCAGCAGTTTTGGCGTCCGGATGCACCCGATCTATCATCTGCCTCTATTTCATGCAGGAATCGACTTTGCTGTACCTGAAGGTACAAGGGTGCAATCTACAGGCGATGGAATTGTAGCTTTTTCTGGCTATGACAAGGGATTTGGACAAAAAGTCACCATAAATCACGGTTACGGCTATAAAACAGTCTATGCCCACCTCTCAAAATCCCTGGTACGCCAAGGTCAGAAAATTAACCGTGGTGACATCATTGCACTTTCAGGAAACACCGGGGTTTCAACCGGTCCGCACTTGCATTACGAAGTCCACAAAAACAATGTCATAGTAAATCCAACCGCTTATTTCTTTGATGGAAAACCTGGCAAGCTCATCACAATCAAAAAGACTTCACCTGAAGAAGAAGGCAATAACTCTTAACCTGAATAAATCAATCGACGCAGTATGTATTGGAATTTAGATCTAGCCCGTTATATAGCAGACGCACCGTGGCCCGTCACAAAAGATGAACTGATTAATTACGCAAACAGAACCGGAGCGCCACAACAGGTTATCGAAAACCTGATAGATCTTCCGGAAAGTGATGATATGTATGAAAGTCTTGACGAAATATGGCCTGACTATCCTACAGATGAAGACTTCGGTTACAGTGATGAAGAGCCATTAACATAGGATAACGGAACTCAGTTACGTGTTTTTTTTTTAGCAACTTCCTTCCTTTCCAGAGCAAAAGCATGGAGTCTTGCTGCTCTTCTTTTGCTCTGTGCCCTGCCGGCATATAGCCAGTCAGTAAGCACCGGCGCTGACCAATCGTCGACAGTGCCATTTGTCCGAAAAATAAGCTTCACTGGCAACAAGGCGACCACCAGCGAGGAGCTCAGGCAGGTTATTGCCACATCTGAGCACTCATCCTTTCTGGGGCTCGGCCTCTTCGGTGGAGCGTTTAAGCCATTCAATGCTGAGGAGTTTGATAAAGATCTCAGTCTCATAAAAAAACTCTATACCTATAAGGGATACTTTTTTACTGACGTGAACTCCACGATTGTAAAAAAAAACAACGGGAAGATGGTGGATCTGAACATAATGATCCGAGAAAATGATCCTTCGAAAATTGATTCACTGAAATACGAAGGGCTTGAGAAGATTTCAAGGGAACTGAAAGCCCATTATCTTGCTCAAAAGCGCCTGAAAGTCAACGATATTTTTTCCGTTGAACGACTGATCGATGAAAGAAACCGCTCCCTTTCTTTTTTCAAAGAAGAGGGTTTTGCTTTTTTTCATGAGGATAGTATCCGCATCAAGGTTGATACTGTTGGAAATCGTGCAGGGGTACTCTTTAGACTGAGTCTGCCGGAAAAGCTTACATACGGACCTGTCCATGCAGTCGTTCACAACCCCATAAGGAGCGACAAAAAGCCAGCAGAAAAAACCTTTACAAAGGATAAAATCAGCGGCCAAGTTATCGGGCAACAGAAGGTATCCCCTGATCTTATTACCTCTGCCATTGCATTCCGCCCAGGCATGGCTACCCGACAAAGTCTCGAACAGCGCACCCTGCAGAATTTTGGTATCACCAATATTTTTTCATCCATCTACATTAGTCCTGACTCTGTACGTTCCGGTCAACTTTACACTACCGTGCATCTCGAAACGGCACCAAAGCACCAGATAGAACCAAAATTGCTGGTAGACAATCGTTTCGGATCCCTCTTTTTCGCTGGATCACTGGCCTATGAAAACAAAAACCTGTTTGGGGGAGCAGAACAATTCAATACCTCAACTGAATTCGGCACGCAGGTCGGCAACCGAAACAGTGTACTGGAGAACCTTGACCCAGCGCAATACGCGAAGGTGATTCCCTATGAATTCAATCTGAAAAGCAGCCTCATCATGCCGGTTCTTAAAAAGCCGGGCAACGCCTATGCTGTTACAGCAGAATACGCAAGCACCATACAGCCTGTGCTGCTTTCAACCCAGAACGCACTCCTGCGGGGAACCTACAGTGCCAAATTGAGTCCGAAATCAAGAGTGAATTTCGATTTTTTTGAAATTGAGCTGGTTAAAAGCGACTCTCTCAGGGGATTCAAACAACTATTCACAAAGAATCTTGCCCAGAATATCGGCATTAACCCTGCCAACAGCGCCGCGGTCAATGCTGGAATTGACAGCCTTCTGCAAACCCATATCGATCAAACCTTCCGGCTTCGCTACAACTTCACCAACCGCAAGAGCATTCCGGCGGAAAAAACAATCTGGAATTTCGACCTTCTGCTGGAAGATTGCGGAACAATTCCCTGGCTGATTGACAAATATATTGACACTAAAACATATAGCGGGTTCACCAGTAGTGACCCGCAGATATTCGGGACAACTTATACGCAGTATATAAAGGTTGAACCCGGGCTAAGCTTTATTCAAACTATTTCTCCACAAAGCCAAATTGCCGCAAGAGGCGATATCGGATGGATGACGCCATGGGGAAAAGCTGAAACGACCCCTCAGGAGCGACGTTTTTATGCCGGTGGTGCAAACAGCATGCGGGGGTGGCTTTTCAATACCCTTGGACCCGGCAACAGCGCCAGCAATGCTGCTGCAAATTTCGGCGCAGACATAAAACTTGAGCTGAATCTGGAATACAGACTGAAATTTTTCAAACTGTTCCGCCAATCTTCAGGTATTAACGTCTTTTCTGATATGGGCAATATATGGGACAGGACTGGACCATATGCATTTTCTCTCGGATCAATGATCAATAACTACGCATGGGATGCAGGCATTGGCCTGCGAATAGGATCTCCTATCGGACCTTTCCGCTTTGATTTTGCCTATAAGCTGCGTGACCCGACTGAGAGTGATGCATGGCGAATTTCAGCATGGAAGCTCAAAGACTTTACCTTCAATTTTGGAATTGGTGAAGCATTTTAATTATTTGGCGGGAGTAATCTTTTTTCACGATTAAGGAAGTATCATCATGCATGCAACATCAACGCTTCTGGCTCCATCTATTCTTTCCGCTGACTTCACCAACCTTAAGCGCTCAATAGAGATAGCCGAAAAAGCCGGGGCGGACTGGATACACTGTGATGTCATGGATGGCAACTTTGTGCCAAACATCACCTTTGGCCCATTTATTGTTCAAGCTATTGCTGCATGCACATCGCTCATTATCGACACCCATCTGATGATTGCTGCTCCAGACCGCTTCATTGAAGATTTTGTCAAAGCAGGCTCACATCAGATCACCGTTCACCAGGAAGCCTGCCCGCATTTGCACCGTACCATTCAGTTCATCAAAAGCTTCGGTGTAAAAGCCGGTGTTTCAATCAACCCCGGAACACCGGTTTCAACACTCGAGTCTATTTTACCGGATCTTGATCTTGTTCTTCTGATGTCGGTCAATCCAGGCTTCGGTGGACAAAAGTTTATACCTTCATCGATTGGAAAAATCCAGCAACTCAACGAAATGCGTTCCAGGCTGAACCAAAACCTGGTCATCGCTATTGATGGAGGGATAACAGAAGAAAATGCCCAGGAGGTAGTCTCAGCCGGCGCTGACTCTCTGATTGCCGGTACAGCATTCTTTAAATCAGCCGATCCGGCAAAAACTGCAGCTGCAATAAAGGCTATGACCAGATAACCTCACGAAGCTCAGCACTGGTATGCAGTCCTTCTCCTATCAGCACGGCATCGAACGATGCCTGCCTGATAAGGGCAATATCAGCAGCAGTTTTCATACCGCTTTCAGCAACAGCAACAACCTCTGAAGGAATAAATGGTCGAAGATTTATTGAGGTTTCAAGCTTGAGCGAAAAATCTTTCAGGTCACGGTTGTTGATTCCAATCACCATAGCACCCTTTTCAATAGCCCTGTCAAGCTCTTTGCGGTCATGCACTTCCACAAGCACATGCAGACCTATACTCAGTGCCAACTGCAGATAATCTCCAAACTGACAGGGATCAAGCGCCGCGACAATAAGCAGAATGGCATCAGCACCAATCAGTCGGGACTCAAAAATCTGGGATTCATCGATTATGAAATCCTTGCGAAGAACCGGCAGGGAAAAGGAACGGCTGACCAGCTGAAGATAGTCGTTTGAACCCTGAAAAAAATTGCGATCAGTCAGCACAGAATAAGCGGCAGCACCAAGCTCTCCATACCCGCGGGCAATGGCAACAGGATCGAAATCGCTGACAATAAGACCACGGGAAGGAGATGCTTTTTTGATCTCGGCAATGAGCTTCAAACCCCCATCAATGCCCCTGAGCGCACCGGTAAAATCACGGGTCGCAGTAAAAGAGCCCTGCTCTGCAACATAACGCTGTGAGGGTTTCTCTTTTTTAAGTTCCTGTATTTCCCGCTTTTTTTCCTCTAATATCCTGGTGAGATAAGTCATAACAATCAGTCAGCCGCAGCCAATTCCCTGAGATCATTTTCAAGCTCAACAATCTGGCAGATATTATCAAGAAACCAGGGATCAATGCCTGTAGACTTATGAACCTCTTCTATTGTGGCGCCGGCCTGGAAGGCGTAACGAAGATAAAATATCCGGTCAGCTTTGGGTATCTGGATTTTTTCAAGGATATCCTCTTTCGCAAACTTTTTCTGCTGCTGAGTCATATCGAGAACATTCATGACATCCTTACCGTCTGAACCAAGTCCGGCTCGACCGATTTCCAGACCACGAAGTGATTTTTGAAGAGCTTCCCTGAAATTTCTTCCGAAAGCCATGACTTCACCAACCGACTTCATCTGCACACCGAGACGTGCATCAACATTCTTGAACTTCTCAAAATCCCAGCGAGGAATTTTGACGACACAGTAGTCAATAGCAGGTTCAAAACTTGCCGGAGTAGTTTTTGTTATATCATTAATAATCTCGTCAAGAGTGTACCCAACCGCAAGTTTCGCGGCTACTTTAGCAATCGGAAAGCCGGTTGCCTTTGACGCCAGTGCTGAACTTCTTGATACACGGGGATTCATCTCGATAACAACAATACGACCGTCCACCGGATTAATGGCAAACTGGATATTGCTGCCTCCGGTCTCGACACCTATCTCTCTGATAATCCTTATCGAAGCATCCCTGAGTTCCTGATACTGGCGATCAGTGAGCGTCTGGGCAGGTGCAACAGTTATGCTGTCGCCGGTATGCACACCCATGGGATCAAAATTTTCGATAGAGCAGACGATAATGACGTTATCCGCCAAGTCACGAATAACCTCAAGCTCATACTCCTTCCATCCAATCAGACACTCCTCAACAAGCACTTCCGAAATTGGACTTTCGGCAAGTCCCCTGCGTACCGCTTCATAATAGTCTGATTTTGTCTCTGCAAATCCGCCGCCGGTACCTCCAAGGGTAAACGATGGACGGATAACAATTGGCAGGCCGATCTCTTCAAGCGCCTCTTTGGCCTCCTTTTCGTTGCGGACAAAAAAACCTTTGGCCATTTCAAGGCCGATTTTTTTCATGGCCGAGCTGAAAAACTCTCGATTTTCTGCTTTTCTGATCGCACGAAGCTTTGCACCGATCAGTTCAACGCCGTTACGTTCAAGAATTCCGGATTCAGCAAGACTTACAGCAATATTCAGAGCTGTCTGACCACCCATTGTCGGCAGGAGAGCATCAGGTTTTTCCCGCTCTATAATTTTCTGAACATATTCCGGGGTAATAGGCTCGATATAGGTAGCATCCGCAAACTCTATATCGGTCATAATGGTTGCAGGATTACTGTTAACCAGCACAACACGATAACCATCTTCCTTAAGGGCCCTGCATGCCTGGGTACCGGAATAATCAAACTCACAGGCCTGTCCGATCACAATAGGACCGGCTCCAATCACTAATATCGACTTTATATCTTCCCGCTTTGGCACGTTCGAATCCCCGGGTTTAATACTTGGTAAGCTTTAAAAAAAAGTAATGTACAAAATAATTAAGGAGTTTGTCTCCCCTAACGGGGGCAAACTACTCGACAACCCGAATCTGTTCCTGGTGAAAGCCTCCAGAATCCCGCCTCAACCATGCCGTCACCTCTTTTGGTTGCGCATTCATCAGAGATATAATCAACAGCGTATGGCCGGAGCGAGCAAAATCAACATCATGAAGAGAGGGAATAGCAGGTGAATTGATGTGCGAATGATAGGAGCCTATAATTTCGTATCCGAGTATCCTGGCTTCACGCTCAACATCAAGGTACTCATTGTGGGAAATCTCAAACCCCTGCTCCTTGCCATGATAAAGGCAATTCTTGCAGGGAGCAATCTCATGGACTATGTTTTCAATATTTCCTCTGTGATCAATATTTTTCTTTCCGACAAGCAGCCCGCAACATTCATAAGGCAACTCACGAAAAGCCTGTTCCTGGATAATCTCAAATTTACGCCTGAATAGTTTCATAGAACAACCACTGACTGAAAATTTAAAGTGCCTTGGCCCCTATATCTGTTCTGTAATACGCTCCATCAAAACCTATCTTTTCCACGGCAAGATAAGCCCGATCAATACTTTCGCGGAGGGTATCCCCAAGCGCTGTCACGGAAAAAACCCGTCCGCCTGCTGTCTTCAGCCTGCCTCCTTCCAGGGAGGTACCTGCATGAAACACCAGACAATCGTCCATACCCGAAACTTCATCAGCAATAGTAATGGGCTTCCCTGTTTCGTAATGGTCTGGATAACCGCCCGATGCTATAACAACTGTTGCCGCAGATTTACGATGCATCTCAAAAGGAACCTCCCCAAGCGAACCCTGAACACTTGCCTGAAGGGCCGTAATAAAATCACTTTTCAGAAGAGGAAGCACCACCTGCGTTTCAGGATCGCCCAGACGGGCATTATACTCAACAACAGAGGGCTCTCCATGGTCGATCATCAATCCGACATACAAAAAACCGGTATACGGATAACCCTCTTCCACCATACCTTTCAGGGTGGGCTGGATTATTTGTTCCTCAACCTTCTGCAAAACTTCGGGAGTCACTAGCGGTGCCGGGGCATAGGCGCCCATACCGCCTGTATTTTTACCAGTATCGCCATTTCCGATACGTTTATGATCCTGCGCTGGCAGAAAGAGCCGGTAACGGGTTCCGTCAGTCAAGGCAAAAACACTCGCCTCCTCACCCTGCAGAAAATCTTCGATAACCACTTCATCTGCTGCGTTGCCAAAAATACGTTCTTCAAACAATTCACTGATTGCCTTCAGGGCCTCATCTCTATTGAGAGCAATAAACACTCCTTTTCCAGCACACAGACCACTTGCCTTGATTACCTGAGGATAGACCCTCTCCGGGAACTCGATATAGCTCCGGGCAGCATTCAGATCCCCAAATACATGATAACCGGCTGTAGGAATACCTTGACGCCTCATGAACTCTTTGGAAAACACCTTGCTCGACTCAAGCCGGGCAGCAGCCTGGGTGGGCCCAACAACCTGCTTGCCGGCACTCCGGAAAAGATCCACAATACCCAGTTCAAGCGGATGCTCAGAACCGACAACTGTCAGATCAACATGGTTACTCTGCGCAAACTCAAGCAGCCCTTCCAGCGCAGTTGCTTTCAACGGAAGATTACAAACCTTTCCACCAATCAGAGCTGTTCCGCCATTGCCCGGTGCAACAAAAACTTTATTCACCCGTTCACTTTTTGCAACCGCCCAGGCAAGAGCATGCTCCCTCGCGCCGCTTCCTATAATCAAAACATTCATGGCTTTCTCTGTAGGGACTTACCGTATTTTAACCTTTCAGCCCTATTGGCCCTGTGGTTTTTCGGCATGGTTTGTTAAATTACTCCCGTCTTTGCGGCTGACAGCATGTATATAATTCAAGAGGACTAAAATAAACAATAAAAAAATTTATTCCTGTACAACACAGGCCTCCTCTACCGGCAAATATGATTTAGCTCTATGGCCATCTCACCACTGATTTCCCGCCATATCCTTCCCTTTTCTCTGAAGCTTCTCTATGCAAGCCTCCGGATATCAGTGACACCACGGTCATGGAACAATCATGCTGCTGACAATGGTGCCATCTTTACCTTCTGGCATGGAAAAATGGTTGCCGGATGGCTCCTTGCCAAGGCACTTTTTCCTGAAAAAAAAACAGTTGCCGTCATAAGCCTTTCTGAAGATGGTCGTACTCTTGCCGATACTCTTGAGCAACTTGATTTTTCGCTTATCCGGGGATCAAGTTCCAGGGGAGGCGATGAGGTCAAAGATGCCATGCTTAAAGCACTCGAGAGAGAAAATATTATTATAGTTACTCCTGACGGTCCTCGGGGACCTGCATGCCAGTTCAAATATGGAACCTTGCGCGTAGCCTCCAGTAAACGCTGTCCCCTCTTTTTTGCTGAAATCCGTTATGAAAAAGCATGGCAGCTTAAAAGCTGGGACAAATTTGAAATTCCAAAACCTTTCAGCAGAGCGGCTGTAATTATTCATTGTATTGATCTGCCTGCATTTGAAAGTGAAGAAGAATTGCGCAACTATAGCAGAAACCTTTCAGAACGTCTCGGCCATGCATAACCCTTTTTCTCTCCTTCTCAGACCTTTTGCACTGATCTACCTCTCTATCGTGCAGCTTCGTAATGCACTTTTCGATCGAAAGCTTTTCAAAGCATGGAAGTCTCCAATTCCTGTTGTGTCAATCGGAAACATCTCTGCAGGCGGAACAGGAAAAACTCCGCTTGTAGACTGGGTGGTCAAATATTATCTCTCGATCGGTTGTAAACCAGCAATCGTGTCAAGGGGTTACCTGCGGGAATCAAAAGGTGTGCAGCTTGTGTCTGATGGAGTAAGAATCATGTTGAGCAGCAGAGAAGCTGGCGATGAAACTGCCATGCTCGCATGGAACAACCCTGACGCCATTGTTGTAGTCGCTGAAAAACGAAAAGATGCAGTAACCTGTATCGCCAGTCGGTTTGCCAAAAGATTACCCGGGGTTATCATCCTCGACGATGCTTTCCAGCATCGGGCAATTGAGAGGGAGCTCAATATCGCCGTCATCAATAGTGCTGAACCTTTTACAAAAGCAAAAATGCTTCCTGAAGGACGCCTGAGGGAACCACTGAAAAATCTTTCAAGAGCCGACCTGGTTATAGTGAACAAAATCACCGATGAAGAGCGAGCCGGAAGTATCATGAAAGAGGTGGAAAAAACAGGACGTCCGGTTGTGAAAGCCCGTGTAAAAAATGGAGAACTGATATGTTTTTCTGGCACATGTGCATCTTCAGATGAAGCACCTTTGCCAAAAACGCTTACTGCGCTTGCATTTGCAGGTATCGCATCTCCAGAAAACTTTTTGGAAAGTCTAAAAACAGAGGGCGTAACCGTAGCAGCATACCGTTTTTTCCGTGACCATGAATCCCTCAGTGCAAAAAAACTGCAGGCGGTGCGTCGGGAAGCTGAAAAAAAAGGACTCAGCCTGATTACCACTGAAAAAGACTACTTCCGCATGCTCGGCCACCCTGAACTGATCCGCATTATTACTTCAAGACCCTGTTATTATCTGAAAATCGAAACAGATATTTTCGAAGGTAAAGAGATACTTCACGCAATGCTGAAAGCCGTTATCGACAAATAATAAAACCTTTGTCGGGGCAGTTACTCTTTGATGATTTTTGAAATCGCTTTGAACCCATCACCTTCGGCCACATGCAGGATTTCAAAAACAGCCATTTCGGTACTGGTCAGAGAGGCTCCTGCTTTTTCAATACAGCGAATCCCGAGCGACTTGTTCTCTTCAGTTCTGGACGAGACCGCATCGGTCACCAAATGGACAGTATAGCCAAACTCGATCAGATCCACTGCTGTCTGGTAAACACACACATGGGTTTCAATGCCTGCAACCAGAATATCGTTTCGCTTGAATGAGCGGAGCTGCCTCATAAACTCCTCATTGCCACAACAACTGAATGAAATTTTTTCAACAGGAACATGATCGGGCAGTAGTGCCTTAAGAGAGTCGATGGTATGCCCCAATCCTTTCGGGTACTGTTCAGTAAGCAACATCGGGACATCAAGAATTGAGCATGCCCTGATCAGCTTACTGATATTCTTTTCCAGTATGGCTGGCTGAAAAACACCTTGAGCTAACCTGCCCTGCACATCAATAATCAAGAGAAGCGATCCTTTGGAGGTAATCATAAAAATATCCTCAATGAAAAAATAAGTAAATTGAAGTTGTAGTATAAAAAGAAGAAACCAACATTATTGTAACTTTTAAGATACGTTTTTACCCGCAATCCATGAATACCGAACCCCCCGGAAAAAACAACGTCCCATGGGGCAAAAAGGGTGAATACCTTGTCGCACTTCAGTTTGTGCTGCTTGTGACTTTTATTGTTCTTCCTGTTTATCCCTCAAGTTCTAGTGTTGAACTCTTCAAACTGGTAACCTTCATCAGATTTTCAGTGCTTGCTGTGTGCTGGGTAATCGCTATCCTTATTGGAACAACCGGATTGTACCAGATCAAGCACTCTTTGACCCCGCTTCCCTATCCTGTCGAACGCAATCAACTTGAAACAAAAGGAATTTTTGCCCTTGTGCGTCACCCTCTTTACAGCAGTCAACTTTTTGCTGCTTTTGGATGGACAGTTTTCCAGATGAGCCTTTCCCATTTCCTCTTGACTGCTGCAGGCTTTCTTTTTTTCAGTTACAAAGCTTCACTTGAGGAGAAATGGCTGACCGAACTCCATCCAGAGTATACCGACTATGCCCATCACGTTAATAAATTCATTCCATGGATCTAATGACAAAAAATATCAACAAAATCGGGGTTCTTCTTGCAGGATGCGACTAGCAAAAAAGGTAAAATCGTCAGCACCCCGGGCCTCTATGCCTGTACCAACATTAGGAGAGGTCGCCAAAGGCATTGAAAAGCTGGTTGCCGATATTCTCAGGTTACTCTGACTTGCGATTTTTTTCAAAAGGAATACCTGCATCCCTTGGGGCGGAAGCCCTGCCGACAAAGCCTGCGAGCACAAAAAGTGTAATGATATAGGGAAGTGACTGCACCAGCTGCGAGGGGATTAATCCTGACTGGAGCCATATTTCCAAAGACTCGGTAGCGGCAAACATTACACTTGCAAGAGCGGCTCCCGCCGGAGTCCACTTTCCTATAATCATGGCGGCCAGTGCTATATAGCCACGACCAGCAGACATATTATCGGTAAAGGTATGCTGCTGAAAAACAAGAAAAGCCCCGGCAAGTGCAGCCAGTGCGCCGGATATCAGCACACCGGAATACCGCATTCGATCAACATTTATCCCTGCACTGTCGGCAGTTTCAGCACTTTCACCTGTTGCCCGAAGCCTCAGGCCGTAAGGAGTCTTAAAAAGCAGTAACTGACCGGCAACAACTGAAATGACAGCAAGACAAAATAAAGGATCCATAAAAAGGAAAGGAACGTCAATTCCTGCTATGCGGTCCGAATTCATTGAACTTCCAAACAGGAGGCCAAGACCGAAACGGGTAGCGCCCATGATGAATATATTCATGGCAATGCCTGCAACAATCTGATCGGCCTTAAGGGTGACTGTAATAAAAGCAAAAATCAAGGCAACACAAAGACCACAGAGAAGAGCCAGAAATACCCCTATCATCGCCGATCCAGTCTGGTACTGACCAAAAGCCGCACCGAAAGCGCCAATAAGAATCATACCCTCAAGGGCAAGATTGACAACACCCCCCCGTTCCGAAAATGTCGCCCCGACGGAAGTTAGCGTATAGGGCACAGCTAGACGCAAGACTTGCATAAGAATGACTGCAGGCTCAATCCCCATTATTAATCAGTATGAAATATCCTTTCAGGTAGTTTTTACAGCCGGATTTTTTATTAAATTTCAGTCCAAATAAAAGTAGTAAACTCTACCTGTTTTTTCGCCGCCTGCTGATGTTTTTTATTTTGCAAAGTAAAATAATTACTGCTTACAATCATGCCAAAATCTGAGATTACCAACGAAAAGGCTTCAAGCAAAAAGTACATTTACAGTTTCTCAGGAGGGTCTTCTGAAGGTGATGCGTCCATGAAAAACCTGCTTGGAGGTAAAGGTGCCAACCTTGCCGAAATGGCAAATATCGGTCTGCCGGTTCCCCCAGGATTTACCATTTCAACAGAAGTATGCACCCACTATTACGATAACCAGAAAAATTATCCCAAAAATCTTTTCGAACATGACATCCCCAATGCACTTCGTAAAATTGAAGAGGTATTAGGAAAAAAGTTTGGCGATCCCGAAAACCCCTTGCTTGTTTCTGTCCGTTCAGGGGCAAGGGCATCGATGCCAGGCATGATGGATACCATTCTCAATCTTGGTTTGAATGAAAAAACTGTCGCCGGCCTTGCCAGAAAATCAGGAAACCCACGGTTCGCCTGGGACTGCTACCGTCGTTTTGTTCAGATGTACGGCGATGTTGTGCTTGATTTAAAACCGACCGATAAAAAACAGATTGATCCCTTCGAAAAAATACTTGAGGCAAAAAAACACGAACTTGGCATAACGCTCGACACCGAATTTGAGGTTGAAGACCTTCAGGATATCGTTGCCAAGTACAAAGCCGCAATTCTTGAAAAAACCGGCAAGACTTTCCCTGAAGACCCCAACGAACAGCTCATCGGAGCAATTGGAGCCGTATTCAACAGCTGGAATAACGAGCGGGCCATTGTCTACCGCAAGCTCAATCACATTCCCGGTTACTGGGGCACAGCCTGCAACGTTCAGGCAATGGTCTTCGGCAACATGGGCCTCGATTGCGGAACCGGCGTAGCATTCACCCGCGATGCCGCTACCGGTGACAATATCTTTTATGGCGAGTTTCTCATGAACGCCCAGGGTGAAGATGTGGTAGCCGGCACAAGAACCCCTCTTAAAATAGAACAGCTCAAAGCAGAAAACCCTGACATCTATAACCAGCTTGAAGAGATCCGTTCGATTCTTGAACACCACTACCACGACATGATGGACATCGAGTTCACCATAGAGAACAACAAGCTTTTCATGCTGCAGTGCAGGGTGGGCAAAAGAACCGGCATGGCTGCGGTAAAAATTGCCTATGACATGTATAACGAAAAGCTCATTGATGAAAAAGAAGCTCTGTTACGCATAGAACCGGAACAGCTCAATCAGCTGCTCAGACCTATCTTTGACTTGAAGGAAAAACAGGCCGCTATTGAAGGAGGCAGACTCCTTGCTACAGGCCTTAATGCAGGTCCTGGCGCTGCAACCGGAAAAATTTATTTCAATTCAGTGGATGCTTATGAGGCGGGAAAACGAGGAGAAGCTGTCATTCTTGTCCGCATCGAAACCTCCCCGGAAGATATCAAAGGCATGGCAGCCTCTGAAGGTATACTTACCGAACGCGGTGGAATGACCTCCCATGCAGCCCTTGTGGCCCGTCAAATGGGCAAGGTCTGCGTTGTCGGATGCGGTGCACTCAATATCGACTATCAAAAAGGAGAGATGCGGGTTCACGGTAACGATACGGTGCTTTCCGAAGGTGATTACATCTCCATCGACGGCAGCACTGGCGAAGTTATTGCCGGTAAAGTGGCCACGAAAAACTCTGAAATCATTGAAGTACTTGTTGATAAAACCCTCAAGCCGGAAGATGCGCCGACATGGCCTATCTACAAACAGCTTATGGAATGGGCCGATAAATACCGCAAACTCAATATCCGCACTAACGCTGATCAGCCCGATCAGGCTGAAATCGCCATTACGTTTGGCGCTGAAGGCATTGGCCTCTGCCGCACTGAACACATGTTCTTCGGAGGAGAGCGTATTGACGCTATGCGCGAAATGATTTTAGCTGACGATATAGAGGGCCGCAAAAAAGCTCTTGAAAAACTTCTCCCTTATCAGCGTGAAGACTTCTACGGGCTTTTCAAAACCATGGGCTCACGTCCGGTAACCATCAGACTTCTTGACCCTCCTCTCCATGAGTTCCTGCCGCACACCGACAGTGAAATCAAAACTCTGGCCGGAAAGATGCACAGATCATTTGAAGAGGTAAAAGGACTTATCAACGATCTGCACGAATTCAATCCCATGCTTGGTCTCCGCGGCTGTCGCCTCGGTATCCTTCATCCTGAAATAACGGTCATGCAGGTAAGGGCAATCATCGAAGCAGCCTGCAGGCTCAAGAAGGAAGGACTTGAAGTCGTACCTGAAATCATGGTGCCACTTATCAGCACCGTCAAGGAGCTTGAAATTACCAGTGAAATCATACACAAAACAGCAAGAAGCGTCATTGCCGAACAAGGTACCGGGGTTAAATACCTGGTAGGCACGATGATCGAGGTACCACGTGCAGCCATCACCTCAGACCAGATTGCCACCGCGGCAGATTTCTTCAGCTACGGCACAAACGACTTGACTCAGATGGCACTCGGTATGAGTCGCGATGACTCCGGCCAGTTCCTGCCTATTTACCAGCAGCAGGATATCTTTGCACGCAACCCGTTTGAATCGATCGACAAGGATGGGGTGGGACGCTTGATAAGCATTTCTGCAAAAGAGGGTCGAGGAGTGAAACCAGGTCTTAAACTCGGTATCTGCGGTGAACACGGGGGTGATCCTTCAACCGTTGAGTTCTGCCACGAGATCGGGCTTAATTATGTTTCATGCAGCCCGTTCAGAGTCCCGATCGCACGTCTTGCAGCAGCAAGAGCTGCACTGAAAAGCTGACAAACCACAACAACATCCCGGTAAAAGAGAAAGGCGGCCAAGGCCGCCTTTCTCTTTATATTCTCAGCACTCAGCACTCAGCACTCAGCACTCAGTACTTTCTTTACGCTTCCTTTTTCTTAAAAAACATGCAGCCACCTTCGGCAACTACATCCTTGCCAAAACAAGTTCCTGCTTCCGGATTATCAGCCTTTGGAGTAAAGCTCTGGCAATCCTGACACTGTTTTCCTTTTTCAGCTTGCTTCTGATAAATAATTTCCATATTGAATGTTGCTTTATGTTTTGCGTTATTTTTCAA
This sequence comes from uncultured Chlorobiaceae bacterium, assembly GCA_903920215.1. GTDB lineage: Bacteria > Bacteroidota > Chlorobiia > Chlorobiales > Chlorobiaceae > Chlorobium. The sequence continues at coordinate 8,425 of CAIXLG010000099.1, read as the reverse complement.
TCAAATCAGGATCCATCCGATGTTGACTTTCATAAGCATCGGACAGATGAACCAAATATAAATCAGAAAGATTTTTTACAAAGTTTTTTTATAAAAAAGAAACCATAGCCTTCATCTTACGGTTGAGCTAAACAGCATCATTATAGAATTGCTGTTTGGGCAGCCAAAAAGAAAGAGAGACAAAAAAAACACATGGAATTCAGTCATATCAATATCAGGGGAGCAAGAGTTCACAACCTTAAAAATATCTCTCTTGATATTCCGCGCAACAAATTTGTAGTCATTACCGGCCTTTCAGGATCAGGCAAATCAAGCCTTGCCTTCGACACCATATATGCCGAAGGACAACGCCGGTTTATGGAAACACTCTCACCTTATGCCCGACAGTATATCGGCAGCATTGAACGCCCGGACGTCGATTTTATAGAAGGGCTTTCGCCAGTCATCTCCATCGACCAGAAAAGTACGAACCGCTCGCCCCGTTCAACTGTCGGAACAATCACAGAAATTCATGACTTCATCCGTCTTCTTTATGCCAAAGCAGGCCGTCGTTACGACCCCGTCACCGGACATATGCTGCAAAAGCAAAGCGAGGAAAGCATCGCTGATGCCATTCTCGCCCTGCCCGAGGGCACGAAAATCCAGATACTTTCACCTCTCGTAACCGGGCGCAAAGGTCACTACCGCGAACTTTTCGAACGATTGCTGCTCAAAGGGTTTCTCCGGGTCCGCGTTGACGGAAAGTACAGGGAAATGGAAAAAGAGATGCAGATCGAACGCTATAAAAGCCACTCCATTGAACTGGTTGTTGATGGTATAGTTATCGGCCCCGACTGTGATGAACGCCTGAAAAAAGCGCTCAAACTCGCCATCAACATGTCTGAGCACAAATCATCTGTTATCTGTGAACCAGTTGAAAGCGAGCTGAAAGAACTGACTTTCAGTACACAGTATGCCTATTCGGATGGATCCGTACCGGTTGATACACTCGCACCAAACCACTTCAGCTTCAATTCGCCCTATGGTGCATGCCCTGCATGTAACGGGTTAGGAGAGCTCATGCAGCTTTCAGCCGAACTGATGGTACCGGACGGGACACTCTCGCTCAACGAAGGAGGCATTGATCCATTCGGTAAATCCGGAAAACGGAACCTCTGGCAGGTGATCAAAGCAATTGCAAGGGAATTCGACTTCACCCTTGACACCCCGATTGCAGATATTCCAAAGCCTGCACTGGATATACTGATGAACGGATCAGGCAGCCGAACTTTTGACGTCAGCTACAGCTACTCGGGTCATGATACACTCTACCCGCAGCCTTTTCAGGGAGCAATCCCCCATGTTGATGAAATCCGGAAAAATGCCAGTACGCCAAAAGTGCGGGAATGGGCTGAAAGCTATATGATCCGTCAGCCCTGTCCGGAATGCAAAGGCGCAAGACTGCGTAAAGAGAGCCTGCTGGTCAAACTGAATGATCTCAACATAGCCGAATCCGAAGCGTTGCCGTTACCGGAAGCCCTTGCTTTTTTTTCAGCACTGCCCGAAAAACTGACCGTAAAAGAGAAGCTTGTTGCAACTCCGATATTACATGAAATCGTCAAACGTATTGAATTTTTGCTCAATGTCGGGCTCAGCTATCTCTCCCTTGACAGAAGCTCACAAACACTTTCAGGTGGAGAAGCACAACGTATCAGACTCGCGTCCCAGCTCGGCTCGCAACTCAGCGGTGTTCTCTATGTGCTTGATGAACCGAGCATCGGGCTCCACCAGCGCGACAACCAGAAGCTTATTACCTCGCTGAAACGCCTTAGAGACCTCGGCAACACCGTCCTTGTTGTTGAACACGACAAGGATACGATGCTTGAGGCTGATGAAATCATCGATCTCGGGCCCGGTGCGGGAGAATACGGCGGAGAAATCGTCGCTCAGGGAGCCGCCACATCCCTTGACCCTAACTCACTGACAGCCAAGTACCTTTCCGGTGTGCTGCAGGTCTGTTTCAAGGGAGAGGATAAAAATACTACGGAAGAGCAGCAATTCATTCGTTTAAAAGGATGTCGCGGGAACAACCTCCAGAACATTGACATCACTATTCCACTGCGCTCACTCGTCAGCATTACCGGTGTCAGCGGATCAGGAAAATCAACAATCATCAACGAAACACTGTTTCCTATTCTTGCTCGCCACTTCTACCGGTCAAAACTGGTGACGTATCCTTTCGACAGCATTGAAGGAATAAACAATATCGACAAGGTCGTTAATGTTGACCAGTCGCCGATCGGCCGAACACCCCGCTCCAATCCGGCTACCTATACCGGAACATTCACCTTTATCCGTGACTTCTTTACCCGCCTGCCTGAAGCGCAGATAAGGGGATACAAAGCAGGACGGTTCAGCTTTAATGTCAAAGGCGGCCGGTGTGAAGTGTGCCAGGGAGCTGGAACCCGGAAAATCGAAATGAACTTTCTGCCTGATGTCTATGTGCAATGCGAAAACTGCAAGGGAGAGCGATATAACCGTGAAACCTTACTGGTTAAATATCGCGGTAAATCGATTGCCGATGTGCTTGAGATGACTATTACGGAGGCTGCAGAATTCTTTACCGACTTTCCCCGCATCCTCCGCATCCTTTCCACCATGCAGAGTGTCGGACTCGGCTACCTCAAGCTTGGCCAGCCCTCACCCATGCTTTCAGGCGGCGAAGCACAACGCATCAAGCTTTCGTCTGAACTTGCCAAAATACAGACCGGCAAAACCCTCTATATTCTCGACGAACCTACCACCGGACTCCACTTTCAGGATATTCAGCACTTGCTTGAAGTTCTCCGCAAACTCGTTGACAAAGGGAACAGCGTCATTATCATCGAGCACAACCTCGACATCATAAAAAACAGCGACTGGATTATAGATATCGGCCCCGAAGGAGGCTTTGAAGGAGGGAAAATAATTGCAGAAGGCACACCGGAACATATTGCCGAAATGACACATTCCTACACCGGGCAGTTCCTGAAATTGGAAATGCAACAAGCATAAGGGCGCGTGTCCTGCATTTACATGGCTGGAATTAAAGTAACTTGTAAGGCTGAAAAAGGTTTGACTAATAAATTTCAATACCTATGCCTACTCTTAAGGAACTTTCGAATGGATTCAGATTTTTTTCTTTAGCTTTGATTGTAATGAACAGATGCATGTGCATGTCAGTAAGGGCAACAAAATCTGTAAATTTTGGATAGAACCTGTTTCATTAGCAAAAAACTACGGATTCTCATCGAAAGAACTCAACACGATATACAAACAGATTCGACTTAAAAACAACCTCATAAAAAATTGCTGGCATGAACACTGCGGTCAATAGTGAACCCCGAATCAATGCTGTCGAAATAACGAATGATATGATTGCTGCGATTCTTGAAGATGGCCGAACAATAAGTGTTCCCTTGACATGGTCATGGCGCTTGTCTGAGGCATCGACAAAACAGCGAAAAAACTTCGAAATCATCGGCAACGGCATCGGCATCCACTGGCCAGATATTGATGAAGATATCAGTGCCGAAGGCATGCTTTATGGACTGCCTGCACAAAGATCAAAAAGAAAAAAATCAGCCTGAGACTACCCCTTCCTTCAGATAAATTCTTCGTAATAATCAAGGTCCTTGTGAAAGGTCTCTTCAAGGGCGGCAAGTGAGAAGAAGGCAGCTATACTGCAAAGTGCTCCGACCAGCAATGCGCCTGATTCGAGCCCCAGAAAGCTCCGGCAGAACTGAAACAGCATGGTAATCGGCACCACCATCCCGCGAACAAGATTTGGAACCGTTGTTGCAACGGTTGCACGCAGATTTGTACCGAACTGTTCGGCTGCAACGGTGACAAAAATAGCCCAGTAGCCACCGGCAAAACCAAGGGCGGCACAGACCAGGTAAAAGAATTGCGGGCTGCTCTGCCCTTGCAGAAAATAGAGCGCAACTGCTCCGACCGAAAGCAGCATAAACAAAAGAATGACCTTTTTCCTGCTCTGCAGCAGCTGGCTCAGCAGTCCACTTGAAAGATCTCCAAACACAAGCCCGAGATAACAATACATAACCGAGTTTCCGGCTGAAACCGGCCCGGTAATATGAAGTTCTGCAGCAAATTCAGGTGAAAAAGTAATCAGTACCCCAACCACGAACCAAATCGGTACCCCGATCATAATTGAGTTTAGGTAACGAAAAAACCTGTTACGATCAGTAAACAAGGCAAGCATATTCCCCCGACTGACTCCGGTTTTTTCCTCCATTGCCTTAAACATCCCCGACTCGGCAACCTTCACCCGTGCTGCAAGAAGGAGGAGTCCGAGACCACCTCCGATAAAAAAAGCATTATGCCACTCATAAGCATGAGCCACAACGTTAGCCAGAATAGCTCCTGATACCCCGATCGAGGCAACCAGCATTGTACCGTATCCTCTTATCCTTGTGTGCAGCACCTCCGAAACAAGGGTAATACCCGCCCCAAGTTCTCCGGCAAGACCAACACCGGCAATAAACCGCAAAGCAGCATAAGCCGGAAGTGATGAAACAAAGCCATTCGCAATATTGGCAATGGAATAGAGAAGAATAGAGGCAAACATAATTTTCAGACGACCCTTTTTATCGCCAAGCCAACCCCAGAGAATTCCACCGACCAGCATGCCGATCATCTGCATATTCAGCAAGTATACACCGTAATCTATCAGTTCCTTCCCTGAAAGCCCGAAGGATTTGAGACTCGGCACCCTGACAATGCTGAAAAGCACCAAGTCATAGATATCGACAAAATAACCCAGAGCCGCCACAATCACAGGCAGACTGAAAATATCGCGAATCGATGCATGTTCCTTATGTTGCAAAAAAATCTCCTTTAAGGTTTTTTTATCACTTCACTCCCATTCCAAGAGTTTTACAACCGAAGAAAATGCTTTTCGACGCCTATAATAGCGCTGTGCTCTGAAGAATTGCCATTACCAGGCTTTGCCACACTGGAAATCGGCATAAGCAAATCAGGATAAATACTGACCTCCACACCTTGCATAATAGTGTCGAAATAAACCACCATCCTGGTCTCTCTGCCCTGTTTTACAACGACACCTTCCAGATCCTTAAACGGCCCGGCAAGCACCCTGACCCTCTGCCCGGCAGGAAGAGAGACAACAACACCATGTATCGCATCAGGTTCCCTAACCAGCTTTCTCAGCCAATCAATATCTTTTTCACCAATGACCGAAGGATGCCGACCAATCCCGATAAACTTCACCACCCCTTCAGTATCAAGCACATTAATATTATCCCTGCGAAGGTTAATATTGACAAACACATAACCCCTGAACAACGGATCGCTCACCTTCTTCTTTCTATCGCTCCACTGCTTCCATGTTTCAATCAAGGGCAGAAAACTTGTAAGATCCCGCTCAAGCAACATCTGATGCACTTTTTTTTCATGACGAGACCTTACATACACAGCATACCACCGCAAATTCTGAACTTCTGGCATTCGGCAAAAAAATTGTTGTTTGATCAGCATACAAGCATATAATCCATAACGGATAATGCTACTATTTATAATAAAATAACTACGGATATCATTCATTCAAACGATGAATGGATGATTATAATCATTGATAGAGCTCTCTACAAGCTGCTGCTTTTACGATATGAACCAAAAAAGAGTTTGATAAGTTTTGCAGCAAAACCGACAACTTCACGATCCGTTAAAAGGGATAAGAGTAACCCTGTCATTCGTCCGGGATTGTTGCGCATCCACTCGTTTCTATAGAGAACGCTCATGAGTTTATCCATAGAGACACCGCAGGCACACTCTATAAGTTCATCAAGCCTTATCTGGGTACCGGTAAAAGGCTGATTATTTTGTATAATCTTCATGGAAAGCACCCGATTACCTGCCCGCTCTGAAAGAGAATAATCAATGCATTTACCTGAGGAGTGCACTATCCGGAGAGCAATGGGATTTTGCAGGGGTTTGCATTTAGCTGTGGCGGGCTGTTCTATAACGCCATGTTCGTGATCAAGAAACCTTAAAAGGGCATTGAACAAAAGATCGCAGATCTGCTTGTTTGAAAGGTTTTTGTTGACCCTCATGAGCCAGCTGAGCTGAAAAAGGTCAATCAGGAAACTCAGGAGCACTGCATTGGTGCTGTTACGCTTCATTGCTGACTTGTAGCGATTGAAGGCAACATTGCAGTATGCCAGCATGGCAATGAGAGTATCACCGTCCATGCTGCGGGTCTCGATGACCGGGCAGTAGTTATTGTAGAGATCCCAGTCAAATGAACGGATTTTCCCTTCGTTTTTATACTCATGGTAGATCCCGGTGCCTGGATAGGGTGTCATGATCATGAAAAGAGCCTGCCGGAGACCAAGCGATTTTGCAAACTCCGGGTAGAGAATGGTGTCCTGGATATTTTCGGTATAGTGACCGATGATGAAATATCCTTCGGCACCGATACTGTTTTTGCTGCAAAGCTCTATGGCACGGGCTACGTCACCAAGGCTGTTTTTTTTGTTCATAAGGGCAAGAGTAGCTTCGTTCGGGCTTTCAATGCCAAGACCTACTTTGCTTAACCCTATTCGGCGAAGCTTGTCGAGAATCCGTTCTGCTCTGACAAGATCTTTTGCCCTGGATTCCGTCATGATGCGGAAATTGGTCAATCCCCTTTCAATCATCATGTCACAGATTTTTTCCGCCCTGCCGATGTTGGTAAGGAAGTTGGCATCCCAGATTTTAATAAGCTTTTTATTGTTGGGATCGTGCAGAAGGGCAATCTCTTCAACAACATTTTCGGCGCTTCTGCCTCTCCAGCCTTTATGCATCTGGTCATTGGCACAAAAAGAGCATGACCACGGGCACCCCCTTGAGGTATAGATAGTATCAATAGAGTAAGCACTACCTTTTTCTCCATATCGGTCTGGACGAAGAGAGCGCATCGGGAAACGAATAGAGTCAATATTGGCAATGACCTCCCTCTGACCAGTGTAAACAATGCCGCCGCCTTCGCGGTAAGCAAGGCCTTTTACGTCACGGGATGGGCCTTTGAGCACCAGCTCCCTGAAGGTCTCTTCGCCCTCGCCAATGACAACAACATCAACAGAGGAGAGCTTGAGGACTTCTTCAGGCAATGCGGTTGGATGGAACCCGCCCATGACAACGAATTTACCAGCCTCTTTGGCAATTCGGGCAAGCCGTTCCGCCTGGTTGAAGGCTCCGGTCATTGAGGAGATGGCAACCAAGTCTATGGGACTTTTTTTCAAAAGCGAACGCAGACTATCGAACACTCCGTCATTATAGAAGTTGTCAGGCATAACCAGACTTTCGACATCATGCTCGACTGCCGCGGCAAGATAGCAGACACCGATGCAGTCGGTGATAAACCGGGGAAAGGGTATAATAATGGTCTGTGGGGCTTCTACGAGGCAGAGGTGGTTAAAATATGCCATAAGACCTTGATCTTGAACCTTATTTTCGAGTACCAATTTTTTAAATATACGCATTATAGACGTTTTCACATGACAAGCCGGTGAATACAGAATTGATACCGTGATTTTTCTAAACAACACCGAGGCTGTGTATATTGACAGAAATATTGGAAATTTGGAGAAACCCCTTAATAAACCGGATCATATCTATTATGCTGCAGCTGAAAACCGCCGGTTATAAAGCCTTGGGGAATCTGCGTTCTTCGGGGAATTTCTTCGCAGGATTCCTGAATATGGATGATTTGAATCGTAAAGCTGACGAAGCTGTTGCTCGTTTTTTTGATCTACGTTTCGCAGCTTCTCAGGAGCTTGGTGGATTTTTTTTGCTGCTTGAACTTCTTGACACAGCAATACGTACCTCGGATCAGGAACTTATGGACATGCCGGACCTGACCGAAAGCGAAAAACTTGACATGGTGCAGGCTTTGGATCGGCAAAACGTGATGATGCAACTCTACCCCCGATATATCGATACTCTTTTACCATTAATTACCGAGGTTGCTCACCACGCCAAAAGGGAGGTAAGGGTGCTGGAACTGGCAAGCGGTGCAGGAGGTCTTGCTTTCGCACTCGCTGAGACGGTAAAGCAAAAAAATCTCAATGTGCGCATTACCGCTTCGGATATTGTGCCTGCTTTTATTGAGGAGGGAAATGGCATAGCTGCGAAAAAAAAACTTCCAGTCAGCTTCCGGTTGCTCAATGCGTTTGCCATGAACGAGTTGGAGAAGGGTGAATTTGATATTGTGGTTATGGCGCAAAGTTTACACCATTTTACTCCGGGGCAGCTGGCGGTAATTATAGCCCAGTCGGCCCGACATGCCACGACTGCGTTTGTCGGCATCGACGGATACCGCAGCATGCTGCTTGCCGGCGGTGTTCCTCTTATTGCCAGCCTGCAGGGGATAGGGTCATTTACCCTT
>CAIXLG010000098.1 GCA_903920215.1 uncultured Chlorobiaceae bacterium | reverse complement strand
TCCCGGATCGGATTGCTGAACACTGATATCACTGAAGAGCTGGAGCTGCCAGAGGTATTGCAGAGCACCGGCGAGTTCGGGCCCCGGGATGGAAATCCGATCGTTCACTTTGAGGGGCAAACTGGCGGTTATTTCCTTTTCCTTCAGAGTCTCAAGGCCCGTGAAGGAGATTGCAGTAACGGCGTAGAGCTCTTTCTTGGCGTCGGTGCTTTGCGTCGCTGCTGCAGCACTCTGTTTCTTGGCTTTGGCCGGTCTTGTTTTGGCCGGTCTTGTTTTGGCTTCAACGGTATTTGCTATTGAGTTCAGGGCAAGAGCAAGCAAAACGAGGGTTATCAGCTTTCGCGTTTTTTTCATGGAATTCCATTTCCCATTATACCGTTGTTATTTCTTTTTTGCTGAATTTTTTTCAAACGGAAACGCTTCCTTCAGAGCTTTAATGACCAGTTGTTGAGCAGGTTTGTTCCACTCCTCAGGATGTCCATCAAGCCACTTGCCGACCACATCACAGGCTTGTCCAAGTGTTGCCCCCTCAGGTATGCTGAAAAGGATATGTGTGGAAGAGTCGCACACAGCTGCTATATAACCACTGTAAAATCCATCATCATTCGGATTGTATGGTTTGCCGGCGCTTGACTTCTGGTATTCCCGCCACGTGGCAACCAATCCATTTCCAGTTTTAAATTCCGCCTGAGCTGTCTGGAACGAAAGCAGACAGAGTGTAATGACCAATAAAACTTTTTTCATAATCAGCCCCCTCGTTTAATTATAAGAAACGATCTTTCACCAAGCCTCCGAAGCTGCTGAGCATCTCTTATTCTCAGCATTTTCCTCCCCACTGCCCACTGCCCACTGCCCACTGTCAACTGCCAACTGCTCTCCCTCTGCACTTTATTCTTTCCTTTGACGATAGATTTTTCAAAACCTTGTGGGTAATAAAAAAAATATGAGGAAGCTTTTCACTGCAATGTTTTCTTATGAAAATGAGTTTAAAAAATAAAATTCATCCGCAGGAAATAAAAAAAATGATCGTCCAATCTATAGAAGAAGAACAATGATGAGATATGCATATCGATTCAAGACACTAGAAACAGAGGTACATGTCAGCGATGTTTCTTTAACAGGAGAAAAACGATGAGAAAAAATATCTGTTTAGCTGCGGGAATTGCAGCAATACTTCTTGGTACTGCACCCACTGGCGCTCATGCGGAAGGTAGAGGGCGTTGGGGAGGAGGGTCACATTGGGGTGGTGGCTGGGGCAGAGGCTCGTATTGGGGCTGGGGCAATCCGTATTGGGGGTGGAATGGAGGATATTTGGTTATTGATACACGACCAAGTTTTATCGTGCTGCCGGGTTACGGGTTTTCCGTTTCCGTTGGAACTCCTGTTGACATGATCTATTACGATAATCTCTACTATACCTGGAATAACAACTGCTGGTATTCTTCACCAGCTTACAGCGGCCCATGGGTTGTTATCCATGAAAACGATCTTCCGGATGTTATACGAAAACACAGCATTGATGATATCCGTAAAGTCCGTGATAATGATTCTCCAAATAATGGTGTTCAGTACAAATCGGGGCATCATGGTGATATAAATGGCAGTGATCAAACGAAATAACTCAAAGAGTTGTACTAATCGGTATTGGAGTTGGTCAAGGGTTATCTGAACTCCCTGATGTAAACGAATAAACCAGAAAACAATGAAAAAGACTTTGATGACATTATTTGTCGCGGGAGTTGCTCTATGGGCGGCACCTGTTTTCGCTGAAAATGGAGGGGATACTACCAAAGCAATACCCGATTCAGCAATAGAAACCGGCAATGGCGTATGGTCACCATCTCCATCGCCTTCAGTTGTCTATACTCGCCGTGGCAGGTGGATTGCACCGGCTTCTTTGACATCAGGAACATACGTCAGTGCCAATATTGGTGGAGTTGAAATGAATAATGGTGATTTCAGCAACTACTATAACTATAACTCAGGAGTCACTCTGCTTGGAGCTGTTGGCTATGGTTTTAAAAACAATTGCCGACTTGAGGGTGAAGTTGGTTATCAGACAAACAACAATAATAATTATTATGGGGTAAATGTTAACAGGGATATCTCTGTACTCTCTTTTCTGGCCAACGGCTACTATGATATTCCTGCTTTCGGTGTTGCCCAGCCATATATAACTGCTGGCGTAGGAGTAGCTAACGTCAATGCCGGCAGCCTTTCCTTGCCTGGAGGAGTGCCTGGCCTGCGCTCGATTAATGAAAGCGCATTCGCATATCAGGTCGGCGCAGGCGTTACAATCCCGCTCAGCAGTAATATGAAGCTGGATGCCCGTTACCGCTACTTTGCAACAAACGTTACCGTCGACACCCTCTTTGACAACAACAGACTATCAAGCAACAGCGTGCTGCTTGGTCTGAAAATTGGTATCTGAAACAAATGAAAAACCATTGCACCGGAAAGCCTGCAATGACTGTTCCGGTGCAATGGTTGAGCAATTTCTTTTACGCCCGACACCCGAGAAAAGCGCATTGACAGCTTAAGTTTTAGTAATGCCTGAGACTTTTGTATCAGATATAGATACAGCACTCTTGGCTGGTTTTTCTATTTCCGCAGGTGCATTTACAACCTTATTGATTTCTGTTTCAATATCGGCCTGTGCTTTTTTAAACTCCCGTATACCTTTTCCCATACCCTTCATAAGCTCGGGGAGTTTTGAAGGGCCAAAAAGCAACAGAACCACACCGCCTATAAGTACTAAATCCATTTCTCCAAACATAGCAGTTCCCCCTCGGTTTATTTTCGATACAATCTGATATCCTAAAGCAAATTTAAAGTTGATATAAGTTTAAAACAAGTGAAATTATGTTCCTACTTTCTGAACAACGACCATGATGGCTGCATCTCTTCGCCGTCACCCTGCAATAAACGTCTCTGATTTTCCCCAGTCGAATTCATGACAAACAATTTTTTCTTTCCCTGACGGCTGGAGGAAAATACAATCATTCCCCCATCAGGCGACCATGATGGATGTTCGTTTTCACCGGATTTTCGTGTCAACTGTTGTAGTCCGGAACCATCAGGGGTTATAACAAATAAATCGATTTCACCTTTACTTTGCATTGTTGAGTATGCAATTTTATCCCCGGCTGGCGACCAGGATGGCTGCGTATTATACTTTCCATTGAAGGTAAGCCTCTTAACCTCTCCAGACTTGAGATCCTGGATAAAGATTTGAGGTGCGCCGTTCCGCGAAGACACAAATGCCATTTTACTCCCATCTGGAGAAAATGAAGGAGAAACATCTATCCCCCTGCTGTTGGTAACCCTTCGAGCAATAGAACCGTCAGGCTTTACAAGATAGATGTTCTGATCACCTTCAAAAGAGAGGGTTGTTGCCACTTCGTTATTATTTCTCCAGCCGGGAGCAATGCTTACACCACTTTTGCTCGCGACAGTCGTTTTCTTTTCTTCAATGTTCTTTATATTGAGAGCCGGCCTGCCTGAAGTAAAATCTGTATAGGCAAGATACCGGCCATCAGGAGAAAGAGTTGGAGTAAGAGAGATGGAATGGGAATTGGTCAGTTGTTCAAAACCCTGGCCATCAAAATCACATTCATAGATCTCCTTAAAGCCGGTTTTATTTGAAACAAAGACAATCCTGCTGCCAAAAACCGACTTTTTACCGGTAAGAAGTTCAACAAGATCTTCACAGAATGCATGGCCGATAGAACGAAGCTGCTCCTCTTTCCCTGTATAGGTTTTTTTCAACAGAGGCTTTCCACTTGCGGTTTCGTAAACTTCTACTTCAAAATTGATGTTGCCTGATTTCTTTGAAACACTACCCCCGGCATAAATTTCTCCGCCTACAGAATTAAGAGCTCCGAAATTAATGGTCACGTTCTTCTTGTCGCTGAAGTCCTTCACATTGAGCGGGGGAGAGATCATTGTGAAAATCCTGGTAAAATCAAGGCCGTCGTGAATAACAGAATCGAGATTATGCGCCCAATCACTCTCCCTCTTTCCTTCTGCATCGGGTTTGCCGAGTACCAGAGCAATTTTACCCGATCCTTCCTTTTGGATAGCTATATATTCACCAGCCTCAGCAGCACCAAGGTACAGGGGAGTAAAAAAAAGAGCACATAAAACAACAATAATGCCGGAAACGGCATGCCGGGTAAATGTCATAGCGATAGTAACTGTCTTGAATATGAAAGTGAGGGTACTGGTGATCTTTGCGAAATAATTTTATTGTAAAAGAACAGAAATGAATCAAAGTTCGTTCCTGGCAAGTCAGAATCCAAGTTAGCTTCAGATACAGACCGGCACTCGAAAATGTACCCTTTTTTGGTCATATCGGAAAACTATACCGGCACAGTTCGATAATAACTTTTGATCAAAAAAAATAAAGCAGGCCACCATTTCTGTGCGGCCTGCATTATTGATTTCACATCAGGTTTTAATTATTCAAACTTTCTGCCATAATGCCCCCGAAGCTTTCGCGCATCTCGTATTGTCTGCATTTTATCGCGCTGTGCAGGTGTCAGTATTGTTGCAAGTTCTGACAGATGACTGCTTTTCAGGCGGGCAAGCGCTGCATGTTTTTTGCCGATTTTCTCTGAAAGCTCATCAATTTTATTCTTGTCAGGGTTTTCCTTGAATGACTCATTGTGAAGCTCGCGGTTTAATGATACCAGCTCTTTTCGTTCAGCAACAACAATACTGAATTGCTTCTCACGGAGTTCCTTGATTTTAGCACTTTGGCTGTCGTTTAATCCAAGTCTTTCCTGCAACCTCTTCATCATCCCGGAGCGCCCCGCTCTCTTTGGTGATCTCATAAAGTACTCACCTTTATTTGGCCCGAGTTCAGCCAGCCTTTTACGCCACTCATGCCGATAGGCGATTTGCTCTTCGATTGGAGCCTTCTGTATTTTTGCCCGAAGTCCACCGAGCTGGGTATCTGAATAGTGGCTGTAATCCGTTGCAGCTGAAGCAACACCTCCAATACCAAGCATTGTTACCGTCAGCACCATCATCATTGTCTTTTTCATCGTTTTCTTAAGGTTGTTGTTATAAAAGATCTCACTTTCCAGAATCCAGCATGACTCTATTCTGTATTGATTCATTAGTTTTGACGGCAATTTTTTCAAAAGCTTGTGCGGACTGAATTTTTTTCTATGAATTGCGAATGGAATCGGTTTGTTCTGCAGATTATTCAGGGTTAACTGCTTTTTTTCGGGTAATTATATGTTGAATGTTGCTTCTTGCCCCGCGAATGTTTTTCAGAGTATTATTGTCTACAATATTATTGTTCTACAAGCTCGTTAATGAAGGGCAATACAAGTTGTTGCTATGTATTACTGATCATGGATCTAAGTCATTGTTATGGTGATATCAAAAATCACGGTTATTGAACCTGATGGAAAGTTTCAGATAGAATGATTAAAAAATTTGCAGTCATCATTTTGACACTCTTTTTTGCTGTTCCGGCATTCGCAGCGGCTCCCTTGATCACCGATGATACGGGTACTCAAGGGAAAGGGAAATACCAGCTTGAGGTTGACTATGCCGGAGGAGTTACAAAACAGTATCCCGGTCAGCAGGTTGCCACTACGCTGACCTGTGGAGCTACAGATAATGTATTTCCCTTCCTTATAATTGGCATACCATTTTATGGGAAGGAAGTCCCTTTAACGCTTATGATGGGGTCAATGATACATCGCTCCAGGTCAAGTGGAGATTTTTCGAGTCGAAACCAACCGGCTTAAGTCTTACCCTGAAACCAGGAATTACTTTTCCAACTGGCAATGAAGCAACAGGATTTGGCACCGGAAAACTGACTGAAGGAATGATGTTTATTGCAACGGAAGAGTGGCAGCACGGCTTGGTTCACTGCAATGTTGGCTACAATCACAATGCTTTCAATATGGATCAGGATAACGAAACCTTATAGCACAATCTCTGGCATGCATCGATAGCCACTGAGCTTAACTTGGTGAAAAACCTCCGTGCTGTTGCTGATATTGGTATTGACACCAATACGGTAACCGCATATACTGCAAATCCTGTTTATATGCTCGGGGGGCTGATTTACAGCGTTACGGAAAACCTTGATCTTGATTTAGGGGTGAAAGGACGTCTTAACAATGGAGCGCCACCGACAACGATTCTCGCTGGTTTTACCACAAGATTTTAGGCAGCATTCCCGATGATCTTCGGCGGGAAATTTATCAATAGCGGGTAATATGTCTGGCTGAAACCTGGCTTATTCCGGGTTAGTGCTTTTTTTTCTCAGGAGCATCAACGACGTTATTGATGTCGTTCTCCAATTCATGCTGGGCTTTTTTAAACTCACTCAATCCTTTCCCCAGCCCTTTCATCAGTTCAGGGATTTTTCCAGATCCGAAAAATAATAGGGCGACACCACCAATCAGCACCAAATCCATTTGACCAAACATTGCTGTCCTCCTTTTAAGTCTAAATGTCAGTAAATCTGCAAAGTGAATGTAACGAATGCTATTTTTTTTGCATAAGAGTCTCCTTTTTTCCTGCATTAAGTATTGCTAAATCAGATACAACTCCAGCAGCCTCGTTGATCAGCACATCCTTGCCAGTATCTTTGGTTCCATCCGGCTCCTGAATCCACTGTTTTTCGATCTTTTTTATTGTTTCTGTTTCTGTTTTGAAGGCAGAATCTTGAAGCGACACCGCCTTGTTTTGACGGATAAGGTCAAGAGTATTCCGGTCATGCAGATAGGTTTGATATAAGGCGTTTTTTGATGAACGCAGAGTCTCTTTTTGTCGGAGCACGCTTATCTTTTCCGGGCTGATGTCTGCAGTTGGCTTATACAATGCCCTCGTTATAGTGCTCCACGGCAGACTGCTGGTATAGGTGTCCTCCCCAATAGTGGCCGTGTCGATCATCGATGGCATGGTAATGTCAGGTTCAACCCCTTTATGTTGTGTGCTTTCGCCGGTTATCCGATAAAACTTTGCAATGGTGAGCTTTATTTCCCCGAGATCAGGCGACTTTTCAAAAAAAGTTATCGGTCTTTCCAGCTTTGTGACACTCTGTACAGTGCCCTTTCCAAACGTTCTCTCACCAATGATTACTCCTCGACCGTAATCCTGAATTGCCGCTGCAAAAATTTCAGATGCAGATGCGCTGTAACGGTTGACAAGTACGGCAAGCGGTCCGCTATACTGCTGGCGGGTATCTTCGTCATTGAGCACTGAATTTTCTCTTTTCTCGTTGCTGATTTGCACTACAGGGCCGCTTGGGATAAACAGCCCGGTAACATTCACAGCCTCTTCCAGAGAGCCTCCGCCGTTATTGCGAACATCAATAATAATGCCGTCAACATGCCCAGCATTCAGTTCATTCAGTATCCGGTTTACATCACGGCTGGTGCTGGCATAATTGCTGATGTTTTTTTGCTGGCCCTCGAAATCAAGATAAAATGATGGTATGGTAATAATGCCGATTTTCTTGCCGCCCTTTTGAATGATGCTTTTCTTTGCAGCCTGCTCAACCAGATCAACCTTGTCTCGCAAGAGTTGCACTATTTTTACAGGGCCCCTGCCAGCCTGGCTTGCTGGAAGAATTTGCAGACGAACTATTGTGCCTTTTTTTCCACGAATAAGTTTTACAACATCATTGATTCTCCAACCGACGACATCAACAATTTCAGTAGCTTTTCCCTGACCAATGCCAACTATCTTATCACCTTTTTTCAAGAGATTACTGTTAAATGCAGGTCCTCCCGCAATAAGCTCATTGACTACAGTGTACTCGTTTTCTGTCTGCAGTTTGGCACCTATCCCCTCAAGAGATCGGCTCATGTCGATCTGAAAGTTTTCGTACTCATCCGGAGAGAAGTAGCTGGTATGGGGATCGAATGATGTTGTCAGTGCATCGGTGTAGGCTTGAAAAGCGTCAGAAGGCTTCTGGTGGTTTAGTATGTTCAATCTACTGGTAAAGCTTTTGGCAAGGGCGCTGCGAACACTCTTATTCTTTTCTCCTGAGTAGGTGAGGTTAAGCCACTGGTACTTCAGCTCTTTTTTCCAAAGACCAGTAAGTTGCCGCCTGTCTGCCGGCCATGGCTCCATCTTTCGGTCAAGATTAAGGGTGTCCTTTGTGGAAAAGGTAAAATGAACAGTATCAACTGCCGCCTTCATAAACAGCATCTTCTCTTTTGCCCGACGCAGAAACAGATTATAGATCGCAAACCCTGCATTTGTTTTGCCGTCACGAAGTTCAATACCAATCCGTGTCCCGTAACTCTTTTTCATGCTTTCTACATCGCTTGCCAAAAAATAGTTTTTGCTGTGGTCAAGATTGTCGAGATATCGATAAAATATCTGCTGAGAAAGTGAGTCGTTGACAGATACCTTTCTAAAGTGTTTCTGCTGAAGATTTTGACTGATATAAATGCTTGCCTCCTCTTCTATCTCAGTCGGCTTGAGCGTAGTAGACGTTTTAACTGGCGCGGCTATTCCAGAGTTTACGTTTAAAGCAGGAACAGTAAATCCCAAGACAACGATTAAGAGAAGGAAATTTTTTTTAAGCATCCTTGCATGATGATCTAAGGTTTGACTGTGGCATAACAGTCTAAATATGGAGTACTGCATTCATAAAGAGTTCTTCACCCCAAGGGTAAAGACTATGACCGAAATCTGAAATATCATGGATAGCTTTTCCTCGCCTTGCGCACCGCATTTTCTCCCTGAGTATGTATACCCCTTCTTAGTTTTGACGCTCAAATATAATTCTTCTTGCGGAAGAAGCTGACGATTCGAATATTTATCCCCCAGCCCAACAAGAATAGGGGTGATCAGCTTTTGCATAAATAATTCTTAAAACAGTGAAGCATTTGTGCAAGAACATGCACATATCGACGTCAGAATAAATGTGGTTGTGTATTTGTGTGTGTGGGCTCATTCAGGGCAGTTACCGTTACATAGTAAAATAAAAACAGTTATGAACATCAAAAAAGCAATTATGGGTCTTATGATGCTGGTTATGACCGTAGCATTCTGTAACGAATCTTTTGCCGCCTCGACTCAAAAGCATCATCATGGGGTGCATGCCAAAAAGTAATTCTCTTTAATACCTCTTCATATGAAGGAATTTAGCTGAAAGCATTCAAACTCCTTTGTGGCTTGTCGCTTCCGTTCTTGCATCATGGGGAACATGGATGCCGACACAAAAGAAGGGCTCTCCTGACAGGGAGTAGTACAATGTTCTTTCTTTAGTCCGTTGTGCTCTGCTGTTGCTCTTTTTTTTGAGTTGGGGGTTACAGCAGATGCATTAACGGAGCAGGATTTTGTTTACTTAGCCTCTGATAGCTTGTTTACGGTATGAAATATACCGTTCAAACGGGATTTGAAAGTCTCCTGGTATTGATGATTTTCATCATCCACATGGGGGGTAAATATTATTTTGAATAAAGTGTTATGCGGATAAATCAATCTTTTTTATTTCTTGGAAAAAATTTGAAATTCTTGCGCAGGAAAAAAATAAAATGATCGTCAAACTCAAGACAACAGTTACCATCATAGGAACACAACGCAAACAATTTGCTTGTTTGACTCCCATGGTCAACTTATAATAAGCTGCGTTGGTTAATTTTAGGCGACTCTATCATATCAGCTAATAATTTAACAACAGGCGATCACAGGTGTCGAGTATTCTTAAAATAGCATTGAAGCTTCTTGTCAATGACAGGAGCAAGTTTATCGCGCTTCTAGTCGGCATTACCTTCGCTGTATTTCTCATGATTATGATGATGTCGATGTTTTCGGGCATATTATCCCGCTCCTCGTCATCAGTGTATAATGTCGGGGCAAAAATATGGGTGATGGACCCTGCGGTGAACAACGCCACCAGCAGTATTCCCATGCCTGATTATGTCCTTTCCAGCGCAAGAAGTATCAATGGCGTTAAGTATGCCGTGCCTATCTATTTTGGCAACGCACTGGTCAAGCTCAAAAGCGGCGCTTATCAGGCCGTATCTGTTGTTGGCCTTGATGATGCCACCCTCTATGGCAGGCCTGAATTGATCGAAGGAAAGATTGAGGATATCTATGCGGAATCCGCCTTTATTGTGGTCAAGGATGCGGAATTCAAAAAGCTTGAAAGTCCCGCAGTTGGAACTGAATTTGAAATAAACGATCATCGGGGGCTCGTCGTTGGTTTGGCAAAAGTTGCTTCAGGGGGCCTTTTTGGTATTCCTACGGTCTACACAACGTATAACAGGGCAATCACCTATATTCCTTCGATGCGTTTTACTACGTCATATATACTGATTGAACCAAAACATGAATCCGATATTCCGTTTATTCAGCAGCAAATCAAAAAACTTGGCTATCAGGCACTGACCAGGGATCAGTTTGTCCGGAAAATCTCTGATTTCTATACCTACCAGACCGGAATGGGCATGAACGTCCTGATGATGACCGCAATCAGTTTTATTGTCGGGCTTTCGATCTCCGGCCAGACTTTTTATACCTTTATCCTCGAAAACCTTGAACGGTTCGGGGCCTTGAAAGCTATTGGGGCCAAAGGAAACGAGCTTATCAAAATGATTCTTTTTCAGGCATCGTTTACAGCACTGATTGGCTATGGGCTCGGCGTAGGCCTGGCCTCAGCTCTAATGATTCTGGCCAAGCTCCGCTTGCCAAGCTATGCTGCTCAGGTAACTTACACCAATCTCACCTTTGCATTTTTTATGGTACTCATTATGGCCGGAGTTTCAAGTTATATTGGTATCCGGAAAGTTCTCCAGATACAACCGTTTGATATTTTCAGGGGCTGACCATGGGAAATGTAGCCATAAAGGCCAATGCATTGGTAAAGTGGTTTGGCGAAGGAGAGGCCAAAACTACAGCGGTGAAGAGTGCCAGTTTCGAAGCTGATTTTGGCGAACTGCTTTATATCGTCGGTCCGTCAGGGAGCGGCAAAACAACGTTGCTCAGCATGATTTCGGGCATTCTCAAGCCAAATGAGGGCAGTGTTCTGGTTGAGGGTAAAGATATCTGGCAGATGAAAAGTGACGATATTGCCGATCTCCGCTTGCACAAAATTGGGTTTGTGTTTCAGGATTACCACCTTTTTCCGCGCTTGACCACTGTGGAAAACGTGGCGATTCCCCTGATACTGAAAAAAATGGATTGGAATGAGGCGCTGAAAGTTGGCTTGGAATACCTTGAAATCGTCGGGCTTAAGGATAAGGCCCAGTTGCAACCGGTCAAGCTGAGTGGTGGTGAGCAGCAGCGAGTGGCAATTGCACGGGCAATCGCAGGCAAACCCGATATCCTGATCTTTGATGAACCGACCGCCTCTCTTGATGGCGATACAGGAAGAAAGATCGTGGAGTTTGTCAAAACAAAAATTCTCAACCCTGAGCGATGCGTCATCATTGTAACGCATGATAGCCGGATCTATGAGTATGCGGACTCAATCATGAAAATGGAAGACGGAAATATAATTGCCTTTGAACGCAATACCAACGCAATACCTTACATGTCGCATGAGAAATAAACTGTTAATCGGAATTGCCATACTGGGAGTTTTGCTTGCTATCGGTAGTGCCTATATTTCAGGCATACCGGCCAAGCCTCAGCCACCGGCGTTCAAACCTGCATCGAATCCTTATGCAAAAGGGATTTATGCCAACGGTATTGTTGAAACTTCGCAGACCAGTGGCGAAAATATCAACGTTTATCCTGAAGTTCCAGGTACTGTTGTGAAAATATTAGTAACTGAAGGTCAGCATGTTCCGGCAGGAACTCCTTTGTTTATCCTTGAAGATTCTGTACAACGCTCCACCACTGAATCAGCAAAAGCCCAGATTGATGTAGCAAAAGCAACAAGAAAAAACCTGCAGGATCAGTACAGCAAACTGAAAGCCTCTTGGGTGCTGGATCAGCGCTCAGTAAGTAAGGATGCATTGGATACCGCAGAAAATGCAGCCAAAGCAGCAAAGGCAACGCTAGAGCTGGCTCAAAAGCAGTATCAGGCTGCAAATGCCCTGTTGGGGAAGTATGTCATTAAGGCTCTTTCTGATGGTACTGTTCTGTCAATCAATACCGCCATGGGTAGCTTTATATCAAGCCAGGGTGTCTATGATACCTACACAGGAGTGTTTCAGCCTGTGATGGTGCTGGGTAATATGAAAGGCGATCTCGCTGTTCGGTGTTACGTTGATGAAATCCTCATCAGCAGGCTTCCTGACCCGTCCGAGATGCAGGCGAGAATGACTATTCAGGGAACGAATATCAATATTCCGTTGAAATTTGTGAGAATACAGCCGAATGTAACTCCCAAGATCGAACTCTCAAGCCAGAGAACAGAGCGGGTTGATGTGCGGGTACTGCCGGTTATTTTCAGTTTTGAAAAACAAAAGGGCGTGTCAATCTATCCAGGTCAACTTGTTGATGTCTACATTGGTGAAAAAAATAGTACCCCTAAAAAATAGCACTGGATATCAGGGCTCTCACAGGGGCAGTGCTCTGCTCGTTTCATTCGGGGTATCCCTCTTGCTTTTATCGGGCTGTGCCGTTGGTCCGGACTTTGTTCGTCCTGAAGCGCCAAAGGTAACCCGGTACACCCATGAAGGCGATCCTAAAGAGATCGCTACGGTTGACGGTGTTTCGCAATGTTTTGATGAGGGGGTCGGCCCGTCAGCTCATTGGTGGAAGGCTTTCAATTCAACACAGCTGGATGCTGCGGTCAGTGTCGGTTTGGCTGATAATCCCGGCTTACAGGCGGCCGAGGCCAGTCTCAGGCAAAGTCAGGAAAACTTGCGTGCAGGCTCCGGCATTTTTTACCCTCAGCTCAGTGCAACGTTTGGCCAAACCCGAGAAAAAAGTGCCCCGGCAGCCATCGGCAGCTCAGCACCGTCGAGCATCTTCAATTTGACAACACTCTCTTCATCGGTAAGCTACGCGCTCGACATTTTTGGCGGACAACGCCGAGCTGTTGAAGGTTTGGCGGCACAGGTCGACCAGCAAAGGGCTCTTGCCCTTGGTACCTACATGATGCTCACGGGAAACATTGTTAATACTTCTATTGCTATTGCCGCTTATCATGCACAAATAGAAGAGACCGGGCAGTTGATTGCCATGGAAAAAGATCAGATCAGCATTGCTGAAAAACAATACCAGGCTGGTATTTCCACCTACGGAGCACTGCTCACCTTACGCCTCCAGCTCAAAGCGCTTGAAGCGACACTGCCTCCACTCCGCCAGAAGTTAAGTCAGGCGGAACATCTTCTTGCGACGCTTGAGGGTAAAACACCTGCTGAATTCCAACTGCCGACAGTTCGGCTAGCTGATATTTCACGGCCGCGCCAGTTACCCTTATCCCTCCCTTCAGAACTGGTTCGCCAGCGCCCCGACATTCTTGCTGCCGAAGCGCAGTTGCATGCAGCAAGTGCCGGTATAGGGGTTGCTACTGCAGCATTGTTCCCAAGTTTTACCATGAACGCAAGTTATGGACAGACCAGCCAAACAGCGGGCAATCTCTTTAACAGCGCCAGTAATGTTTGGGGGTTAGGGGCAAATGTTACAGCTCCGATATTTAAAGGCGGCACACTGAGAGCACAACGTCGCGCTGCAATTGATGCTTATCAGCAGAGTTTTGCCAGCTATAAGCAAACCGTTCTTGCTGCATTTGCCCAGGTCGCTGATATTGTGCGTGCTTTGGAGCACGACGCTGAACTGGTGCAAACCGAAGCTCAGGCTGTGCATGATGCAAAGCTTGCAATGGATCTTCTGAAGGCCAATTACCAGGCAGGAACGGCCAACTACCTGCAGGTAATGATCACTGATATTCAGTATCATCAGGCTAAAATCGGTTATTTGCAGGCCGAAGCCCAGCAACTCCAGGATACGACAGCACTCTACGTCGCCTTGGGTGGAGGTTGGTCAAATGACCTTAAAGCGAAAGAAGATGTATATCTTCATAACAAATGAGTATGTTACGGTTTTAAACTTTCCTTCCCGTTCTCATATTCATGGACACTTCGATTGATAAATTCTCGACAGCTTTAGTAATCATAGATTTGCAGAAGGGTATAACCGCACTCCCGACAAAGCCTAATGATGCTCATACGGTTATTTGTAATGCTGCAAAACTGGCAGAAGCTTTCCGTAACAATCACATGCCGGTTTTTTTAGTTACGGTCTCTGCCTCACTTGATGGCAAAGACCGGCTTGTGCCGATAACTGATAGCATAACTCCCTTGTCAAACGCGCAACTGAGTGCTGATTGGAGTGATCTTGTACCTGAGCTTGACCCGCAGGAAAATGATCACTGTATTACTAAAAAGCAGTGGGGAGCTTTTTATGGTACTGATCTGGATTTGCAATTGCGCCGCCGGGAAATTGATACTATTGTTTTATGCGGAATTTCAACAAATATCGGCGTTGAAAGCACCGGGCGCTTTGCTTATGAATATGGCTATCAGCAAATCTTTGTTGAAGACGCGATGAGTAGCCGTAGTGCTTCGGAACACGAGCATACCATAGAAACTATATTTTCAAGGATAGGCAGGGTGCGCAAGACCCGGGATATTCTAGCCATCCTGGGATGAAACATCCAGAGAGTTAATCAGTCGAGAATCTCAAGAGCAAGATGGAAAAACAAAGCAAACTCGATTTATGGTTTCTGGTTCCGATGCTGGGGATTATAGTTATCGGATTGATGGCGGTCTATAGCGCAACCCACGGAACAGGTGATGCAACATTGTTTTACCGTCAGCTCTCCTGGGGCGTGATAGGTATCGTTGTTATGTCGTTTGTCTACTCCCATGATGTTCGTGTTATCCGTGATAATGCCTATATCTTTTATGCGATAGGGATTTTGCTCCTGGTAGCAGTACTGCTTTTTGGTAAAAAAGTTGGCGGTCACTCAAGCTGGATAAAAATTGGCTTTTTCAGTTTTCAGCCCTCCGAAATAGCCAAAATGTCAACCATTCTTGCTCTTGCAAGATTCCTCTCTGATGACGAAACAGATATCCGGTTACTTCCCCATTTTTTCATTGCTCTCGGAATTGCTTTTTTTCCGGCCCTGCTGATCATCCTTCAGCTTGATATGGGAACAACGATTACCTGTATGTCATTTATTGCTCCCATGCTTATTGTTTCAGGGTTTGATATCTACATCCTCATGCTGGTTGCTTTCCCGCTGATTCTTATGATCAGCGGGTTTTTCAATATTTATTTTATTATCGGATTTGCCCTGTTGCTGTTCGTCATATTGATTGTTCAGCGCAAGAAATTTCAGCTTCACCAGTTACTTGTCATTGGTACAGGCCTTGCAACCAGCCTATTTACACACAAGTTTGCAACCAGCATCCTCAAACCGCATCAAATCGATAGAATCCAGACATTTCTTGATCCCATGAACGATCCTCAAGGGGCAGGATATAATGTTCTTCAGGCAAAAATAGCAATAAGTTCGGGAGGATTATCAGGGAAAGGATTTCTTCATGGAACACAAACACAACTGCGATTTATTCCCGCACAATGGACCGATTTTATCTTTTGTGTTATTGGTGAAGAGCTTGGTTTTATAGGAGCGGCACTCTTGCTGTCACTCTATCTGACGCTGATTCTCAGGTTGATCTGGGCAATATTTTCAATAAAAAACAGGTTTGTTGAATTGACTCTGACCGGATATGTATCGCTGTTATTCATTCATATTGTTATCAATACAGGCATGACCATCGGTCTTATTCCTGTCATTGGAGTTCCTCTGCCTTTTGTCTCTTATGGAGGCTCCTCTTTGATCGGAAATATGATTATGGTAGGACTTGCAATGAATTTTTCCCGAAACAAGCGGAATTTGGGGTACTAGGGGAGCACTATACGGCTTGGACGCCAGTATTGAGAGGTAAAAAAAAGCTGAAACCGAAGCTATAAGCCGAATTCTGTGGATTATCCGGCCGTAACCGGATAAAACTGCAGCCATTTATCTAATGCGGCTTACCCGAAAACTCTCCTTTCGGATTTGAGCGGGCAACTCTTATCCCCCCGAGAGGAGAAAGTTTTCCTATTTAGCCTTGCTTCGGGGAGGTTTGCCAAGCACATTACATTACTGTAACGTCTGGTGGTCTCTTACACCGCCATTTCACCCTTACTCCGGTTGCCCGGAGCGGTTTATTTTCTGTTGCACTATCTGTGATAACCGGCTTGCGCCGTCATCCCCAGGCTTGAGTCTCAGACTCTCGACCGGCACCCTGCCCTGTGAAGTTCGGACTTTCCTCCGCCGTAGCCTGATGCTACACGGCGACTGCACACTTCTGGTTTCAGCTTGTCAAAGAACCATACGTACTGAAAGCTTCAGCCTTCAGCTTCATCAAAAAGTCTTTCATGAACCACAATTCTTCCGCATGACTCACAAAGGTAGAATCCGCCCTGAACAATCATGGTATGACGATTGGTAGGCACTCTGGTGTTACAGCCCGAACAGGCATTACGATTCAGTCTTACAACTGCATTCTGCAAACTGCCGCTTCTAAGGTGATCATACTTGTCGAGCAATCTTACTGCTTCAGTCTGAATAAGCTTTCGTTGTGCCTTGACCTTTATTTTCAGAGAATCAACATCCTCTGCTGTTTCAATAACAATGCTGTCCAGTTCCTCTTTTTTAACAGAAAGCTGTTTAGTCAAGTCTTCAAGCTGCTGAAGCAGAACATCGTCAGGCATCATCTCTTCAGTAAGTTCGTCATAGCGGTTCTCGGTAATCAGCTGGCGACCTTTTTTCTGGATTTCCAGTGCCCGCTGTTCAGCATGAACAATATCCTGAAGTTGAATCTCCGCCTGGGCTATCTCCTTTTCTTCGTATTCTATCTGCTTGGAGAGAGCATCATACTCCTTGTTGTTGCGGGCCAGAGTCTGCTTTTCCTTAAAGTTCAGGATCTTGTTTTTGCACTCATGGATGCTCTCGTGCAGCTGCTGTCGCAGTTTCATGCGCTCATCAGCTGTTTTTTTTCGTGATTCGATCTGGCGACTGGTGAATCTCAGGTCTTCATCCAGAGCCGTAATCTCCTCAGGGAGCCCTTTCTGCAAGCTGACTATACTTTCTATTTGATTATCAAGGTGCTGAAGCTTGACAAGCAGGTTTATTTTGGTATGATCCACTACTGCTGATGTTTTGGATTATTAAAGCATAAAAAAAGCACCTTCTCAGGAAAAGGTGCATGCCTGTGTGTTGTGTGTGTGTAAAATTCAGACTGAACCGAATCAACTGTTGAGATATTGCTGAGTGAGCTTGCGTGCATATCGCAGGGAAGATTGTTTGTGCCCGAAAGGAGACTCGAACTCCTACACCTTGCGGCGCGCGTCCCTGAAACGCGTGCGTCTACCAATTCCGCCATTCGGGCATTGCGCTATGCTCAGACCGGAACACTAAGCGCCTTACTTTTGCTGTGCGAGCAAAGATCAGCTTACTTAATCTCCTTATGCAAGGTGTGTCTCTGCATATTTGGGTTGTACTTCTTCAAGATAAGACGTTCAGTGGTATTTTTCTTGTTTTTTGTGGTCGTATATCTTGAAACTGTCTGCCCTTCTTTTTTAGCTTCAGTGCATTCAAGCGTAATAACGATTCTGTTTTCTTTTCCTTTTGCCATGGTAACACCAATCAGGTATGAGTTGTATAAGAGTTGAGAATATAAGCCCTGTCAGGAGATTTTGCAAGTTATGGGTTTTTTCTTTCCGTGATAACAGGAGAAAAGCTATTTTTGACTTCTCTCTAACACTTTAAAAGGTAACGAACCCGTGCTTGACAGTAAAATATTTCAATATACCGGTAAGACGCTAAGCTGTGATAAGGTCAAACTTGATGGACTTGCCGGTACTTTCGGAACTCCTCTTTTTGTGACCTCCCGTCAAAGTCTTGTTGAAAGCTACAGGGCATTCGAGCGAGCTTTTGAAGCTTTACCGCATTTCACCTGTTACTCGGTAAAGGCCAACTTTAATCTCAGTGTTATCAAAACCTTCCGAGAACTTGAATGTGGTTGTGATGTCAACTCCGGGGGAGAGCTCTATCGTGCACTCCAGGCTGGAGTTTCCCCTGACCGGATTATTTTTGCCGGCGTAGGCAAAAAACCCGAAGAGATTGCCTATGCACTTGAGAGCGGTGTCCTCATGCTGAAGGCGGAATCATTCTCAGAGCTAAAGGCCATAGATCGTATTGCAGGAGAGTATGGTAAAATAGCGGCCGTAGCCATACGAATCAATCCAAACGTAACTGCCGAAACCCACCCCTATATTACTACTGGCGACAGTAAAGAAAAGTTCGGCATAGACGAAGCGGAGCTGCCGGAGGTATTTGACTTTCTGGGTCAATTGCAGAACGTCAAGCTTGTCGGACTCGATATGCATATCGGGTCGCAGATTTTTGATCCCGAATATTATGTGGCAGCAACTACCAAGTTGCTCACTATTTTGAACGGAGCGAAAGCCCATGGCTTTGCTATCGAATTTCTTGATATCGGCGGAGGGTTTCCGGTAACATACGATCCGCTGAAACCAGCCACACCAATTGAGCAGTTTGCCGACAAGCTGATTCCAATGCTTCTCCCAACCGGCATCAAAGTGATTTTCGAACCAGGCCGTTACCTCGTTGCAAATGCATCAGTGCTCTTGACCAGAATTCTCTATAAAAAGCGCAATCATACCGGAAAGGAGTTTTTTGTTGTTGATGCAGGAATGACTGAACTGATTCGTCCGGCGCTCTACCAGTCGCATCACGAAATTCAGTCGGTCACCCGTCATGAGAGCACCATTATTGCCGATGTGGTTGGCCCTGTTTGCGAGTCAAGTGATTTCTTTGCCCGACACAGGGCAATTCCGGGTGCCGAAGAAGGGGAGTTGCTGGCAGTAATGTCCTCAGGGGCTTATGCAGCAGTAATGGGAAGCAACTACAATGGCAGGTTGCGTCCTGCAGAAGTTATGGTGAATGGAAGCGAGGTAACACTTGTTCGCAAACGTGAAACCTATGAGCAGCTGGTTCAGAACGAACGCTTCTGACTACCCATGTAGGTTGGGGTGATTCCTGAACCCCAACAAAACTAAACCACTCCTGAGAGGATAGTTTTTTTTAGCCCGTTTACTGCTGGATGTTATTGAAAATTCTAAGGGTGGCATCGGCCATGTTCAAGGTGTAGAAATGAATACCCTTGCTATGATGGTCGATCAGCTCCTGAACCTGAAGGGTAGCCCACTCGATACCGATTGAGGCAACCTCTGTATCGTTTTCGGCATTCAGGACTTTTGATAACAGGGGAGAGGGGATTCTCGCACCGAGTGCCAGCTCCGACATTCTGATCATGCCTCTTTTTGAGGTGATTGGCATGATACCCGGAATAACAGGAACGGTAATGCCGGCGATGGCACAGCGTTCTACAAAGTCAAAATAGTCACGGTTGTCAAAAAAGAGCTGGGTCACGATATAGTCAGCACCGGCATCAATTTTTTCTTTCAGATACTCAATTTCTTTCATTCTGTTAGGCGTTTCAGGGTGCCCTTCCGGAAACCCCGCTACTCCGACACCAATCGCAGGATAGCTGGTTTTAATGAACCCGACAAGATCTATGGCATGAGGGAAATCCTTGATGGCTTCATCAAGAGTCGCAACTCCGGCAGGTTTGTCTCCTCTCAGAGCAAGGACGTTGACGATGCCGTTGTCCTGGTAGTTTTCGAGAATCCTGCCAGTCTCATCTCTGTCTGAACCAATGCAGGTCAGATGAGATACTACAGTCAGCCCGGTTTCCTGTTGAATCCTCGTAACCAGATTATGGGTTCTTGATCGCGTTGAACCGCCAGCACCATACGTAACGCTTACATACGAAGGATTGAGAGGCGAGAGAGCCGCAATGGTTTCAAACAGCGTTTCCCACTCCTCATCTCTCTTGGGGGGAAAAAACTCAAAGCTGAATACGGGTTTAACGGCAGTGTTAAGTATCTCTTTGACAAGCATGTCAGATAAAAAAGTTAGAGGCTCAATTAAAAAAGAACAATATACAGCTCTTTAAGATATTGTGTTAATGCGTTCTGCAGGTTCTTCAACGGTTTAGCTACTTTTTTATCTTTTATGGCACAGATATTCTCTCAGAGAGTCAATAGTTATCGTTTTCTATGAATGATCAAAACGCTACCTCTGTGCGCTATATCAAGAGTATCGTAATCTCATAACTAACAGAAATGATTTGATGTTTTGTAGGTTGGGGTGATTCCTGAACCCCAACAAAACTAAAGTTACCCTGAGAGGACATCTTTTTTCAGCCTTCAGGTAAAGTTTGCCTTCCATCTCTTATCTCAGCAATAAATAGAAGTGCCCTCATGCTGTTTTGATCAAGCGCCTCTTGCCGAAAATTGCCAGGCCAAACATGCCGGTGACAAGCAGAACTATGGTGCTTGGCTCGGGAGCGTTGCTGCTGGTAACCAGACCTTGGTAGACAGCAGGATCTCCTGAGATAGCGGGAGAGAGCCAAGTCACACGAGATGCATAGCCTGTAGTAACAGCTGTATTTGCGTCGTTAAGGTAATCAGTGTAGAAATTTGCTATGGTTGAGCCGGCTCCGTACCATGCCGTATCTAACTTATACCGGTTTGTACCTGTACTATAAATTTCGGTCCAGATAGCGGCCTGAAGAGCTTCCTGTTTTGTTCGGTCTCCCACTCCATTAACGCCATATTTATCTACCAGATAAGCAACCTTATCCGCATTATATACTGTTAACTTACTTCCATTGCTATGGATTGTGCCGTCGTTGCTTACGCCGGTATTATTATAATCCTTAGGCACATAAACAACAGTTTCAATATCAGTACAGTAAAGATAGTCGAGCTGCTGTCCGTTAAGAGTAGCGTCAAGAGAACCGCCACCATCTTGTATTGAAGTGAAATGTGCTCCACTGTCAGTACTTTTCTGCAGTTGAATCCAGTTGATGTTTCCGCCTATGTTAAGATCATCAGCCATTGCGCTCGTAGCCAACAGCAGCACTGCTCCTGCCAGTAACGCAACTATCTTTTTTTTCATTTCCCGCCCCCTTTATTATGGTTTGCGTACACAATACAAAAACATGTAGCCTGTCATATATTGGGGTGTATATGGTAGCGTTGGTTATAACGGCAATAACGATGCCAAGTATTATATCGAAGTAACTAAAGTATTATTTTTAAATATTCTATAGGTTATAGGCTGTCCGTTGCTGTATATATATGTTGTATCATTTCTGTACAATTATGAAACAGGTGTATTGGATATCGATTTCTGTAAATAGTCCGATGAATGGCATACTGCCCTTTATGAACGTGTTTGTGAGTTATTTGCTTGGTCGCTTTGCAGGTTGTAAAACAAAGAATCTGTAAAAGGCGAAATGAAGACGGCTATTGTGGGGCGGACGGTGTGATTAACGCGATGTGTTGAAGTTCATCGCTGGTCAGATTTTTATGGTTTTTTATTGAAAAAATACGTAAATATTTCTTTTATGGTGTCTGGTTAAATTTAATTGCTTGTTGCAGTTTTTCATTATCTCTATTGCACACGTTTAAGACTCCCCAAAATCAATGATGTGCCTGACCTGAAAAGTATAAAGGCCCTGCGGCAATCCCTGCCTTTCTATAGCGCACCTTATCCTTCAGTGCGACTGCTCTCTGTAGTCATTTTTGGAATTCTTTCGGGGGCAGGTATTTCAGCCTCCCTCGAGGGATGGATGCTTTGTTGTGCACTCTCCCTTATTCTTTTGCTCGGAACTCTTCTCTACGAAAAAATCAGACATGAAGCATCGGTTTCGATATTTTTCCGGTCGATCCTCTACTCTCTTTTTGTACTCTTCTGTTTTGCCGCCTACGGCTCATTCCGCTTGAACTGCCTCCCCTCCAATAGCATTCTGCAATTCAGCGGTAAAACCGTTTTGCTCTATGGAAGAGTTGATGGTCGGCCTGATCTGTCTGAAAAAGGAGCTGGCTGGTTTATGGACGTTGAAGAGGTGTTTGATAATGGCCGGAAGGTGAAGCTCAACGACAGGGTAAAGGTAATTATGCGTTCAGCAGGGTCCCGGGGTATTGATGTGCACTATGGTGATATGATTCGGGTGAAAGGAAAGCTCGATCTTATCCCTGAGGCCGCAAACAGGGGAGAGTACGATTCCCGCAAAGCCGGTCGTCTCAAACAGGTTGCAGTTCAGCTCTTCTGTGCCGGTCCCTGGCAGCTGCAGCATGAAGGAGAGTCACAGATGAACCCTTTGGAGCATTTTCTTGTGCTTCCTGTCTACAACTATATGACGAAGAGCATTGAGCAGCTCATTCCTGGTGGCCAGGAGCAAAAGCTTGCGGCAGGAGTGCTGATCGGCGAAAAGGAGTCAATGTCTGAGGATGTGTTCGAATCATTCAAGCTGACTGGTACAGCCCACATCCTTGCGGTTTCCGGGCTCAATGTCGGGCTGCTCGCCCTCGCCATTCACATCTGTCTCCAGCGCCTCAAGGTTACTCCGACAGGCCGTTTTATCGCCTTCGCGCTTTTTCCCTTTATCCTGCTTGTCTATTCTTATGTAACAGGGAACTCACCCTCGGTCTTGCGCGCAGCCTTCATGTCCCTTGTCTTGATTGGCGGAGAGACGTTTGGAAAAAAAACTTACCCCGTCAACTCACTAGCCTTTGCTGATCTTCTTATTCTCCTCTTCAATCCCCTTGACCTCCTGAATCCAGGTTTTGTAATGACCAATGCTGCCGTTTTGGCAATCCTTTTGATCTATCCCCGCTTCATCGGGCCACGGCAAAAGGGAAGTGGGCTTTTGAAGAGTGCAGGCTATGCCCTGTTCAGCAGTTTTATGGTAACGCTTGCGGCTATTATCGGCGTGTCACCGGTCATTGCCTACTATTTCGGCACATTTTCAGTTGTAAGCTTGCTTGCCAATATTCCCGTTGTGCTCTTTTCCAATCTGCTGATGTACGATCTTGTTCCCATGCTGCTCCTCAACCTTGTTTCCAGCTATGCAGCTTCATTCTTTGCAGCAAGTTCGTTTTTCTTTGCCGAGCTTACTCTCAAGTCCGCGCTGTTCTTCAGCACCCTTCCGTTTGCCTCAATAAATCTCAAGCCGGACGCTGTTCAGGTTTGCCTCTACTATATACTGCTTGCATTCCTGCTCTTGTTCAGTTATCGAAAAGCCTGGGGAAAGCTTGCAGTATCACTTCTTCTCGGAGTGAATATCCTCTTCTGGTACTCTTTTCTCATTTTTCCCATTCCTGTTGCTCCCGGAATAGTTACAGTCAATCTCGGCAAGAACGTTGCGGCCCTTATCTCCTCAGGAAGCGAAACGGTGCTGATTGATGCCGGCAGGTCATTGCGCGACCAGAAGCGCATTGCAGGGCAGCTCAACGAGTATGGCCTGGTTGCACCAAAAGCCGTCGTCCAGTTTTATACCCCCGATTCTCTGATCACAAAAGTGCCTGCCCATCGTCACCTGCTTCGTGACAGCACAAAGCTTTCGCTCTCATCAATGGTCATAGTTCGCCCTCAGGAAAAGGTGCTCAAGCTCTGGAGCCGCAAACGAACTCTCCTCATGGTTTCAGGCACCAGCCGTCTCAAAGAGAGCGAGATATACAAAGCCGATATAGCCTTCCTCTGGATCTACCGCTTCGCAGACAAACAGCAGCAGCAGATACAGTCCTGGCTCAACTACGCCCACCCAAAGCGCTGCATTCTCATTCCCGGCTCATTTCTTTCCCACACCGATCTCGCCACGATGCAGCACTTCGCCCACCTGCATCCCGGTCTTGAAATTCGGAGTAAAACCAGGCAGGTCGTGGTGGAGTAAACGAGTTGCCCGCCAAACTCCCTCTCCGGTACTCCGCCCCCTATCTCATCCCGAACTCCTCTGAGTGATGCATCTTTTCTTCCTTCCCACCACCGACCACCAACCCTCCCGGCATTACTCAGCCCTCAGCCCTCAGCCCTCACCACTCAGCAATCGAACTCAACTTTGCCCTCCTCAAGTTTAAGCATACAATAAAAAAGAAAAAAACACTGAGTACTCAAAACTATCTTCACTAGCACTCAGCACTCAGCACTCAGCACTCAGCACTCAGCACTCAGCACTCAGCACTTTCTTTCTCAGCCCTTTCTTTCAGCATAATAAACAACGCTCGAAGCCCTCGCTCCCCCCCGAAGCGCATCAACCCCTCCTCTCCCAAGAAGTCTCAAAATCCCGAAAGCACTCAGCACTCGCGACTCAGCACTCAGCACTGATTCCCCCCCCTGCCCCCTGCCCACTGCCGACTGCCCACTGTTTTCACTTTCTTCACTCAGCACTCGCGACTCAGCACTCAGCACTAATTCCCCCCCCTGCCGACTGCATCTCAGCCCTTCGCTGTGCAAAATATTGTAAACCGCATCCGGAAAATAAGCCCGCTGTTTAAAAACCCTCAACCCATGCAATCCCAGCAGTTTTTCAAGCGTTCCCGGCCAGAAATGATAGAGATGCCGCGGCGCATCCCATGCCACCCAGTTCTCCTTAAAATGCTCAGCATCAAAACTTGCCGGATTTGGCAGCGCAATCACAAGCACACCGTCCGGCTTAAGCTGCTCTGCAACCTCATGGAGCGTTTCATTGATGGCGTGAATATGCTCAAGCGTATGCCAGAGCACAATGCGGTCAAATTTCTTCCTCCCAGCGCTAACCTCCGCAATTGAAGGAAAAATGTTCAGCCCGAAAAACTCACGAGCATATCGTGCTGCATCAGCATCAGGTTCAACACCGGCAAGGTTCTTGATCGGTACTCCCTTTCGACGAAAATAATTCAGAAGATCCCCCGTCGAACACCCGATTTCAAGCACAGCACACTCTTCCATCGGCTTTTCCCATCCTTTCAAAATGATTCCGGCTCGATAGCCGAGCAGCAGAGTTCGTGCGGCAAGATAGGCCCTCTCTTTAAAGGACGAACTGTTGCTGCTGTTCCGATAGGGGTCATACCGGGCGCCAGGGTAATACCGGCCTATTTCAGCACTATCCGGACGGGGATTAAGCATAATAAGCCCTGACGTGCTTGAACGGACAAGATTCCACTCTGCTTTTCCGGAACGGTCAAAACGGTCGGGAACCTGAAGATAAGGGGTAAACTCCTTCGAGTTGCTTATGGGGCAGGGAACAGTTTCCATTCCACCGTAGAGAGCGTTACTCTACTCCCTCTGTAAGGTCAGCGAAAGCCTTTTTCAGGTTTTTATAGGTGGTGTTCATGTCATTGCTGAGCACTTTGGCATCTGCAAGAACAGGCATGAAGTTGGTATCGCCTTCCCAGCGGGGAACAATATGAAAATGGATATGCGTGTCAACGCTGCCACCGGCAACTTTGCCGAGATTAGCGCCAACATTGAAGCCCTGCGGTCTGAGAGTACGTTTCAGCGCCTTGATGGAAAGATCAGTAAGCTCCATCACTTCAAGTTTTGTCTCCCGGTCGAGATCGGATATGTCAGGAGTCTGCAGATAGGGAATCACCATAAGGTGGCCGCAGTTATAGGGGTATAGGTTCATAATGATGAAGCACGTTTTCCCCCTGTAAAGCACAAACCGCTTCTCATCCTCTTCTGGAGGAAGATCGGCAAATACTGATTTCGCGGTCTCACCGGCAGGCTTTTCATCCTTGAATGACTGCATATACACTTCACGCCAAGGTGAATACATTCTATGCATGGTGGGTGTATCCCGATTGTTTGTTGAAGTGGTACCAAAGATGGGAATCGAACCCACACGAGTTATTCACTCACTGGATTTTGAGTCCAGCGCGTCTACCAGTTCCGCCACTTTGGCATTCATGTAAAACGTGCGAGAGAAGGGACTCGAACCCTCACGCCTCACGGCACTAGTTCCTAAGACTAGCGTGTATACCAATTTCACCACTCTCGCGTTACAGAACAAGAATATACGTGGTTTTAATTTTAATAAAAACTATATTTCAACATACTTTTGCACTGTATTACGCTAAAATCTCAACATTCGTTTATCGTCTTCAGCCCATGCAGTTTGACCAATACCGTTTTGCAAACTTTATTTCATGGGTAATCAGTCCGGTTGTGGTTGCGCCGGTAGCTTATTATGCAATAGTGATGAGAGGATATGGCAATGATGTCAACAGTATCTCATATCTCACGGTTCTGTTTTTTTCCAGCACCATTGTTCCCATCTTCCTGATTTCCGGCCTGAAAAAAATAGGGAAAATTTCAGATTTCAATATTTCCTTCCGCGAACAGCGCTTTCTTCCGCTGCTGGTTCTCGTTGCTGTCAATGCCCTAGGTTACGAGTTTATGAAAACTCTCCATCCCCCTAAACTCTTAACAGGCATTCTGCTTTTCAATGCCGTCAACATGGTCTTTATTCTTCTTATAACCCTTCAGTGGAAAATCAGCATTCATCTCTTCACCTTCTCTTCATCTATTGCGCTGCTTTTTATGCAGTTCGGCGCTGTTGCGTTATTCTGTCTCCTTCTTGTGCCTCTGCTCATGTGGTCGCGCATTTATCTGAAAGCCCATAATTTCATGCAAACCCTTGTCGGCGGAACGGTTGGTTTTGCAGTGATGTATGCTGAGTTAAAATGGTGGACAGGATTGTGAACAAAAAAAAATATGCTGTTGTTGTCACCACCTACGGCGAAGTTGAAAAGCTTACAGTCAGCAACTTGTGGCCGAGCTCACGGAGAATTCTCAAGGTCGTCACCCGTCAGATTGTAAAAATACCGACAGCAATGATCTATTTTATTGCTGATTACCGCTCCACCAAGCATTATATCAACTGGAAGCTCAACCGTTACCGCTCGACTCTCCTTGCAATAAACCGCTCCCAGACCAGGATGCTGGCAAGTTACATTACGGAGAGTGCGAATCCGTTACTTTCCAAAGTTGAAGTCAAGGTAATTGATGCCTATTATTTTGTTCCGCCCTATCTCGACGATCTGCTTCTGGAGCTGCAGCAACAGTATGACGGGGTTGTCGTAGTGCCGATGATTCCGGTTGAATCTTCCTTTTCCTGCGGTATTGCCTGCCAGATGGTTATTGATGTTTATGCCGACAGCGCCTTTGCAAAAGTGAAGGTATTAAGCAAACTATGGAAAGACGATCGTCTCCATTCTCTCTATATTGACTATCTTTTCCAGCAGCTGTCAGCATCTGTTTGTCAAACAAAAGGCAAAATCGGTCTTGTGCTTGCCATCCATGGAACACTGGTCAAAGATCGTAAAGGCAATCCTCCTAAAGTCTTTACCGGACTCGAAGAGACAATCGCGTTTTTCGATTCTATGAAGCGTAAAATCATTGCTGACCCCCGGAATATATTCATTGATGTTCGCCAGGGCTGCATGAATCACTCAACAGGAGGGGAGTGGATGACGGAAACAATTGAAAAAGCACTTCTGGAGTTTAAGGAAGAGGGCTATGAAGCTGTCGTCATGTTTCCCTATGGCTTTTTCGCCGATAACAGCGAAACTGAATATGATGCCTTCAAAAAGCTTGAAGCTGCCGGATTTCCAGTTGCACAATATGTCAGATGTATTAACGACTCTCCCGCATTCGGTCGCTGGCTTTCGGGTAAAGTGCTTGAAGAGCTTGAGGTCTTCAATGATTTACAGAATGCTTTCGAAAGCCTTCGACCATAAACCATTTAATAATACCACCCTTGAATGCTGTAGACGATTCACCACGAGAGCAACTTGAGGCGGCCCTTCTGCTGGAGCCCGATAATACCGGCACGCTCTATAAACTGGCGTTGATCTATATTGACCGGCAGCTGAACACCGAAGCACTTGAACTGCTCGATCGTTGCATCCAGTTGAAACGTCGCGATTCAGCGGCCCTCTACGCCCGTGCGGTAACCAATCTCTCAATGAGCAACTACCGTAAAGCAGGGTGTGATCTTTTGAAAACCATCGTACTCGATCCCGGCTGCATGCTCGCCTATAAACATCTTGGTTTCGTTCAGTTTACTCTCGGCAAGGAGGAGATGGCCCTCAAAACCCTTAAAAAAGGGCTGGAGATAGATCCCGCATGTACCGGCATATACTGTGTTCTGGGCGATGCCTACCTTGACCTCGGTGAGGTCGACAAGGCAAAAGAAGCTTTTGAAAAAGCAATCGAACTTGAACCCGAAAATCCCGAAGCTCATTGCAAAATGGCCATGTACTATCTTTCGAGAGGTGATATGAAAGGCTTGAAACACGAGTATGAACTCTTGAAAACCTTCGATGAAGCTTTGGCCTGTCAAATCGGAACTCTCTTTTTTTAAGAACCGCCATGAAACTATTCACTGATTCAGATCAAAAAAAACGGTTTATGAAAACCGGACTTCCCATCATGGTCGGCATTGCATGGGCCCCGATCATCTGGATACTGCTCATACCGATTCTCACTCCAATACTCTATACTCTCTCAAGCTCCTGGCCAGTAACGCAAGGAGTAATACTGCTCATAGTGCTGTTTGCGACTGTCTTATTATTAAAGCTCTTTCGGCATCTCGGCACCAAATTCTACAGCAATAATCAGTAAACAACCCAATGTAGGTTGGGGTGATTCCTGAACCCCAACACTCAGCAGTCAACAAAACAAGTGCTGAGTGCTGAGAAGTAAGAAGAGATTCTGCAGCATGCAGAGAGGAAAGTCCGAATGTAGGTTGGGGTGATTCCTGAACCCCAACAATCAGCAGTCAACAAAACAAGTGCTGAGTGCTGAAGAGAGTCGGCAGCATGCAGAGAGGAAAGTCCGAATGTAGGTTGGGGTGATTCCTGAACCCCAACACTCAGCAGTCAACAAACAAACCCAAACACTCAGCACTCAGCACTCAGCACTCAGCACTATCTTTCATAAAAAGCTGCTGCTTGTGATAAAAAGCCTTATTTTTTCTGTGTCAAAATGAATTTTTTTTTATATTTGCGCACCTGTAAGAAAGAGAGTTACAGAATTGAAAAAATTTCGATTGTGCGACACAGGGATTAACTCAAATTGGCAATACACATGGATACGACGCTGAGTAACTTTGGCAATGTTTTTGCTTTCCTTGCCCTCGGTATTGTCTTCGTTGTCGGAGGTTACCTGACAGCCCGCATGCTCCGTCCCCACCGGCCCAATCCGGCCAAAAACTCAACCTACGAATGCGGCGAAGAGGCAGTAGGCAGCGCCTGGGTCAAGTTCAATATCAGGTTTTATGTTGTAGCCCTTATCTTTATTATTTTTGACGTTGAAGTTGTATTTCTCTTCCCCTGGGCAACAGTCTTCAAGCAACTTGGAGTATTTGCCCTTGTAGACGCTCTTGTTTTTGCAGGTATTCTTATACTCGGTCTTGCCTATGCATGGGTTAAAGGTGATCTGGATTGGGTACGTCCCACTCCAAATATCCCCCAGATGCCCCAGATGCCAAAGCTGCCGACAGCAATATCCACCTCTGAAAGAGGTTAAATACTATTCACCATATTCATTTTTCGTTATGGGTTTATTAGATGCCGGGATAACAAAGCACAATGTGCTGGTAACATCGGTTGACAACGTTCTCAACTGGGCTCGTTTGTCATCACTCTGGCCAATGGGTTTTGGTCTTGCCTGTTGTGCTATCGAGATGATGGCCACCAATGCATCTAATTACGACCTCGAACGCTTCGGTATTTTCCCTCGCTCCTCTCCCCGTCAGTCTGATCTCATGATTGTAGCCGGTACGGTAACCATGAAAATGGCCGAACGGGTTGTCCGCCTTTACGAGCAGATGCCGGAACCCCGTTATGTTCTCTCCATGGGGAGCTGTTCCAACTGCGGAGGTCCTTACTGGGAGCATGGATACCACGTACTTAAGGGAGTTGACCGGGTTATTCCCGTTGATGTTTATGTTCCAGGCTGCCCTCCAAGGCCCGAATCGCTTATCGGCGGCCTCATGAAGGTTCAGGAGTTGATTCGCATGGAGCAGATCGGCTTGTCAAGGGCGGATGCACTCAAAAAGCTTGCAGAAAAAAGTGTTGATCCCCAGTTTGTTATTGAGTCTGAACGTACGGCTGCCAGCGCATAATTAAATAAACAGGCATACCACAGAGATGGAAGAAGGAAAAGTTTTATCGCAGTCAATCCAGGAGAGCGCTGCTGCATACGCGATCATCCACGATAAATTTGGTGAAGCCGTTTCGGCATTCGATGCCAACGAAACCATGCCGTTTTTCGAGGTTCTCAATCTATCTGCCTGGCCTGAGATTGCTCTCTTCATGCGCGATAATCCAAAGCTTCAGTTCAATTACATGGCCTGCCTTTCCGGAGTTGATTATCAGGCCGAAGACAAGGTAGGTATAGTGTGTAATATCGAGTCACTTGGTCAACTCAATCACAAGATTGCTGTCAAGGTCAAGTGTCCCCGTCAGGACGGTTCAATTCCAAGTGTTGCCGGTATCTGGCATACAGCCAACTGGCACGAAAGGGAAGCTTACGACATGTACGGCATGTCCTTTACTGCTCATCCCGATATGCGGCGGATTCTCTGTCCCGACGACTGGGAAGGCTTCCCGCTCCTGAAGGACTATAAGGTTCAAGAGAGCTATCACGGAATCAAGGTGCCCTACTAACAGTGTTTTCAATAGTAAAAGCAGCAGACGTATGCAGGAATTAGAGAGAGCTGGAATGGGTTCAACGAGGGTTACCCGAAAAGGTAACAATGTTGTTCTTCTTGAAAAGGACCTTCAAACAGAACAGATGGTTCTCGCCATGGGCCCTCAGCACCCATCGACCCACGGCGTTCTCAAGCTCGAGTGCCTTACCGATGGCGAGGTAGTTACCCATGCAGAGCCTTACCTCGGCTACCTGCACCGCTGTTTTGAAAAGTGTTGCGAAAATGTTGATTACCAGGCCGTTATACCCTACACCGATCGTCTCGACTATCTGGCAGGCATGAACAGCGAATTTGCCTATGCCATCACCGTTGAAAAGCTTCTTGATATCGAAATTCCCCGCCGTGTCGAATTTATCAGGGTTATTGTTGCCGAGCTGAACCGTATAGCCTCACACCTCGTTGCCATCGGCACCTATGGTATCGACCTTGGCGCCTTCACACCATTTCTCTTCTGCTTCCGTGACCGCGAAATCATCCTCAGCCTCCTCGAGTGGGCTTCCGGTGCACGAATGCTCTATAATTATATATGGGTCGGCGGCCTTGCCTACGATGTTCCCGCCGATTTCAACAAGCGGGTCATGGAGTTCGTTACCTATTTCAGGCCAAAAACCGTTGAGCTATACAAGCTGCTCACAGAAAACGAAATTTTTGTCAAGCGTACCCGTGGTATCGGCATCATGCCGGCAGACGTCGCTATAAATTATGGCTGGTCCGGCCCCATGCTTCGTGGTTCCGGCGTCAAGTGGGATTTACGGCGCAACGATCCTTACTCAATCTATCCAGAGCTCGACTTTGAAGTTCCGGTTCCTGATGGCAAAGTATCCGATATTGGCGACTGCCTCTCACGCCATCTTGTCCGTGCCCTTGAAATGGACGAGAGCCTCAAAATTATCGAGCAGTGCATCCAAAAAATGCCATCTTCCGAAGGCTTCAATGCAAGGTCAGCTGTTCCAAAGCGTGTTCGTCCAAAAGCAGGTGAAGTCTATGGTCGTGCTGAAAACCCTCGTGGTGAGCTTGGTTTTTATATCCAGAGCGATGGTAAATCAACCAAACCCCTGCGCTGCAAGTCACGTTCCTCCTGTTTCGTCAATCTTTCAGCGATGAAAGACCTTTCAAAAGGTCAGTTGATCCCCGATCTTGTCGCCATTATCGGCAGCATCGATATCGTTCTCGGGGAGATTGACAGATGAATGTAACATCATCACACATCAGTATGCCTTTACTTATGGGTAACAGTCT
Source organism: uncultured Chlorobiaceae bacterium (assembly GCA_903920215.1). Taxonomy (GTDB): domain Bacteria; phylum Bacteroidota; class Chlorobiia; order Chlorobiales; family Chlorobiaceae; genus Chlorobium. The sequence goes on along the minus strand of CAIXLG010000098.1, from coordinate 9,021 downwards.
CAATGCATGGAGCGAAGCTCTCGTCGGATTCACTCCAATGGGCCTGCCTCTCGGGCTGGTAATTCTTGCCGCCATCCCTCTTGTCTTTATTGCGCTTTACTCGCTCACCTATGGCGTCTATGGTGAACGCAAGATATCCGCCTTCATGCAGGATCGTCTCGGCCCTATGGAAGTTGGTAAATGGGGTATTCTCCAGACCATTGCCGACATCCTCAAGCTTCTGCAGAAAGAGGACATTGTTCCAACTTCCGCCGACAAGTTTCTCTTTGTTATCGGTCCCGGCGTTCTTTTCGTAGGCTCCTTTCTTGCGTATGCGGTACTGCCTTTCAGTTCCTCCTTTATCGGAGCAAGTCTCAATGTCGGTCTCTTTTTCGCAATCGGCATTGTCGCTATTGAAGTCGTTGGTATTCTAGCCGCCGGCTGGGGTTCAAACAACAAGTGGTCGCTCTACGGCGCAGTTCGAAGCGTTGCCCAGATTGTCAGTTATGAAATTCCTGCTGCAATAGCCCTTTTGTGTGGCGCCATGATGGCCGGCACGCTTGATATGCAAAAAATCACCATGCTCCAGTCCGGCTCCTATGGATTCGCCCACTTCTTCCTGTTTCAGTCACCGATTGCCTGGCTCCCGTTTCTCATCTACTTTATCGCTTCGCTTGCCGAAGTCAACCGGGCACCGTTCGATATTCCCGAAGCAGAATCCGAGCTGGTGGCAGGTTATTTCACTGAATACTCAGGTATGAAGTTTGCCGTCATCTTCCTTGCTGAATACGGCAGCATGTTCATGGTTTCCGCTATTATCTCCATAGTCTTTCTCGGAGGCTGGAATTCGCCGCTTCCCGATATCGGATCTTTTGCCCTCAACGCCTGGACAAACGGCCCGGTCTGGGGCGTATTCTGGATCATCATGAAAGGGTTCTTCTTTATTTTTGTGCAGATGTGGCTTCGCTGGACGCTTCCCCGCCTGAGGGTCGACCAGCTGATGTACCTGTGCTGGAAAGTTCTGACCCCGTTTGCCTTTGTCAGCTTTGTGCTGACGGCCATCTGGGTGATATATGTTCCTTAAGAGAGTTCAACAGTCAATGAGAGGAAAGTAATGACGTATAGATTATGAGTGAGTATTTCAGGAATATAAAAACCGGCGCAGTCACTATTGTCACCGGCTTGGGAATCACCCTGAAGCATTTCTTCAATGCAGTCCATCGCAAAGGCGATGCCTACGTTGACGATGTCGACTATTTCCGCCAGGTGGATGGTCTCGTGACCCTGCAGTATCCGCGGGAGGTTATCCCTACCCCTAAAAATGGTCGCTACCGGCTTTACAACGCTATTGAGGATTGTATCGGTTGCGGACAGTGTGAAAGAGCATGCCCTATATCCTGCATCACCATTGAAACCATTAAGGTTGCACCCGACGATCTGGCTCTTTGCGGAAAAACCTCGGACGGCCAGCAGAAAAAGTTCTGGGTTCCTGTATTTGATATTGATGTAGCAAAATGCATGACCTGCGGCATGTGTACCACGGTCTGCCCTACAGAATGTCTTGTGCACACCCCGGTCAGCGATTTTTCAGAGTTCAATCGCAGCAACATGCTCTATCACTTCGGAAACCTCACCCGTCTCGAAGCTGAATCAAAGCGCAAAAAGCTTGCCGAAATCCAAGCCAAGGCGCAGGCTGAAAAGGAACGAAAGGCCGCCGAAGCAGCAGTTTCAGCCCCAAAGGCCTCGCCTCAGCAAGAACCAAAATCCGACGGAGAATAACCACTACTATGATGAACAGCCTGACATACACAGTCATCTTCTATCTCTTTGCCGCCATTACGGTATTTTCTGCCGCATTTGTCGTCTTTTCGCGTAATGTTATCTATTCCGCCTTCTCGCTCCTCTTTACTTTTTTCGGCGTTGCAGCCCTCTATGTCTTTCTGAGCGCCGATTTTATTGCAGTGACGCAGGTAGTGGTCTATGTCGGCGGAATCCTTGTACTCCTTCTTTTCGGTGTCATGTTTACCAAAGGCATTATGGATACCGAGGTCAAAAGTGATGTTTTGCACATTATACCCGGTACACTCATTCTTGCCGGTATCATTGGTGCACTGCTCTATACCTTTTATACCACGCACACCTGGAAGCCCTCCGAAACCCAGTTGCACGGCAGTCTTGTCGAGCGCATTGGCTTCGAAACAGTATCGCACTATGTGCTTCCGTTTGAAATGGTCTCCATACTCTTGCTTGCAGCGCTTATCGGAGCCGCATTTCTCGCGCGTTTCGACAAGCCCGACAATAAAAATTCATAAGGTTATTATACCATGGAACATCTTGTACCAATAGGGCTCAATCACTACCTCACCATATCGGCCTTTCTTCTCGGGTTCGGGCTCTTTGCCGTCATGACCCGCAAGAACGCCATTGTTGTTCTTATGGGTGTTGAACTTATTCTTAATGCGGCAAACATTAATTTTATAGCATTTTCCAAGTATAACGGGGGAATGGGCGGTATAATGTTCTCTCTCTTTGTTATCGTTATCGCTGCTGCCGAAGCGGCCATAGCCCTTGCTATCGTGATCAATATCTTCAAAATATTCAAGAGCGTCGATGTTTCAAGTATAGACTCAATGAAAGAGTAACAGGCCGTAGAGAGGTAGAATCCAAGGTTTTTAATTTATTTCGTGTAAACATTTCAAAAGAACATGCACAGTTTAATTCAGTTATCAATAGTCGTACTGCTGCTGCCGCTGCTCTCGTTTGTCATTCTTATCTTTTTTAATCGCAGGCTTCCGCGCAGGGGCGATTTTGTAGGGGTTGGAATACTTGGAACAGCATTTGCTTTATCGGCCTATATCTTCTGGACGGTCATTGTGCAGACTTATGATCCTGCATTCAGGGTTGCATGGGATTTTACCTGGATTGATCTCGGTCAAGTGCCCGGAATCGGTCCCTTGCAGATCAAAATGGGCATCGTCATCGACAACCTCACGGCCATCATGCTGGCCATGGTTACCCTGATCAGTCTCCTTGTGCATCTCTACTCCACCGGATACATGGCCGGCGACAAAAATTACGGAAGGTATTACGCTTTTCTCGGCATCTTTACCTTCTCCATGCTCGGTATTGTGCTTTCCGACAACCTCTTCTCTATCTATATCTTCTGGGAGCTGGTCGGTCTTTCCTCATACCTTCTTATCGGCTTCTTTTTTGAAAAAGACAGTGCAGCCGATGCGCAGAAAAAAGCCTTTCTTGCCAATCGCGTCGGTGATATCGGCATGTGGCTCGGTATTCTGATTCTCTACTCACAGTTCCACACCTTCAGCTTCACTGAGATCTACGCTAACCTGGCAGCAGGGAAGTTCGCAATGTCCAATGCATGGCTCACCGCGGCAGGCCTCCTTCTCTTTATGGGTTGCGTCGGCAAATCCGCTCAGTTCCCGTTGCATATCTGGCTTCCGGATGCTATGGAAGGTCCGACCCCGGTTTCAGCCCTTATCCACGCAGCTACCATGGTTGCAGCAGGTGTTTATTTTGTTGCCCGAATTTTTGTTGTCCTGACACCTGATGCGCTCCATGTGATTGCCTTTATCGGCGCATTCACCGCCTTCATGGCTGCCACTATCGCCATTACCCAGAACGATATTAAAAGGGTTCTGGCCTACTCCACCGTGTCACAGCTCGGCTACATGGTGCTCGGTCTCGGTGTAGGTGCATACTCAGCCGCACTTTTCCACCTCGTAACACACGCATTTTTCAAAGCCTGTCTTTTTCTTGGTTCAGGAGCCATCATCCATGCCATGCACCACGAGCAGGACATGCGCTGGATGGGCGGTCTTCGCAAACACATGCCATGGACCTTTGCAACCTTTACTCTCGCTACGCTTGCTCTTGCCGGTCTTCCTCTCACCAGCGGCTTCATGAGTAAAGATGCCATTCTTGCTGGTGCCATCGGCTTTGCAACTGCTGAAGGCGGCGGCGTCTACTATCTTATTCCCGTTCTCGGATTCTTTTCCGCCATGCTCACGGCCTTCTATATGGGCCGCCAGATCTGGCTCGTTTTCTTCGGTGAAAGCCGCACACACCTCAAGCCTGCGGACGATCATCATAGCGCACATCACGCTCACAGTACCCACGACACGCACAACGACGATCATCACGCCGCTCACGAAGTTCACGAAGTCTCCTGGAACATGAGAGCCCCACTGGTAATTTTGGCAGCCCTCTCAGTATTCTTCGTCTACTCCCCGAACCCCCTCGACGGAGCCCAAGGCTGGTTCATGAAAATGATCCAAACCCCACCCACAGTAGTAGGCAGTTACCAGTCCGCACCCAGCAGTGAAAAGTTGGCAGTTGGCAGTCAGCAGTCCGCAACCGAAGGCGAAAACTCAGCACTCAGCACTCAGCACTCAGCACTCTCTGAGCAGCACTCAGCTCCCGAAGCCGAACACTCAGCACTCAGCACTCAGCACTCAGCACTTAAAGAAAGCACTCAGCACTCAGCACTTACAAACGAGCGTCAGGCCGAGATCGCCCACGCCTCTCACGCCGCGCATTTCCCAGCCATCTACATTTCAAGCATCATGGTGATCCTTGGAATCACTCTGGCCGGTATCGTCTATGTCTTTAGAATCATCGACCCTGATAAAACGGCCGAGGCCATCCGTCCACTCTACCTCTTTTCGCTCAACAAGTGGTACTGGGACGAAATCTACGATGCAACATTTATCAGGGGCTCTATGCTCATTTCAAAAATGCTCTCCTGGTTTGACACCAATATTATTGATGGCATCGTCAACGGAGTCGCTCTCATTGTCAAGAAAGTCGCATTCGCCAACAACAGCTTCGACAAATATGTCGTTGACGGCCTGGTGAACTTTACGGCATTCTCTGTCAACACCACAGGTGCGGTTTTACGAAAACTCCAGACAGGCAAGGTTCAGACCTACGTCGTCATGCTGCTTGCTGTTGTCTTCGGTTATTTTGTCTTTTATTTTACACGACTGATCTATTAAGAGGGATTTACTTTTAATCTGAAAACTTACAGATACGGAACATGCTGAGTTTAATTGTTTTTCTGCCCATTATTGCCGGACTGATTATTCTTGCCGTGCCTTCATCGCAAAAGCAGATAATCAGAATTGTTTCATTGCTTGCGGCTCTTGCCCAGGGAGTGCTGGCTGTTCTGATTTGGCGCGCTTACGATCCATCACTGCCTGGAATAACTGCAGCTCCCGGAGGTAGCCCTCTCGGTTCGTTCCAGTTTGTCGAAAAGGTGCCGTGGATCGGGCTTAAACTTGGCGCTATGGGTTCGCTGAACATCGAGTACTTCCTTGGTGTTGACGGCATATCCGTTACCATGATCATCCTGACAGCGCTTATCTCGGCAATCGGCGTTCTGTCAAGCTGGACCATCCAGAAACAGGTAAAAGGATATTTTATTCTCTACAACCTTCTCGCATCAGCGATGATGGGCTGTTTTGTAGCACTCGACTTCTTCCTCTTTTATGTCTTCTGGGAACTCATGCTGCTTCCTATGTACTTCCTCATCGGTATCTGGGGTGGACCTAACCGTGAGTACGCAGCCATCAAGTTCTTCCTCTATACTCTGTTCGGCTCTGTCTTCATGCTGCTTGTGATGATCGGCCTCTATTTCAGCGTTATTGACCCTGTCACCGGCAACCACACTTTCAGTCTTGTGGCAATGGCAAACCAGGCCAACTATCTTCAGGATGCCATTCTCGGGCCTCACAATGTCATGTGGCGCTACATCGCCTTTGCGGTTCTCTTTGTAGGCTTTGCCATCAAGGTTCCTATGTTCCCGTTCCATACCTGGTTGCCCGATGCTCACGTCGAAGCACCGACTCCTATTTCAGTTATTCTTGCCGGTGTGCTGCTGAAGCTCGGTACCTATGGCATGATGCGTATCAACTTCCCGCTCTTCCCGGAAGTCTTTCACGCCTCCATGTACGTAATCGGTATTTTCGGTGCCATTAATATTATCTATGGTGCGTTTTGTGCCCTTGCACAGCAGGATCTTAAAAAGATGGTTGCATACTCATCCATCAGTCACATGGGTTATGTCCTTCTCGGTCTTGCAGCTGGCAACAGCGAGGGAATGATCGGTGCACTCTACCAGATGTTCAACCACGGCACTATCACCGCCATGCTCTTCCTGCTTGTCGGTGTCATCTACGATCGTGCACATACCCGTCAGATTGACAAGTTCGGCGGACTTGCATCCTACATGCCGGTCTACGCAGCGATTGTCACTGTTGCATGGTTTGCATCCCTCGGTCTTCCGGGCTTAAGCGGATTTATATCCGAAGCACTGGTCTTTGTCGGCGCATTCAGCTCCATAACAACGCGCTACATCGCTATGGTCTCAGTGCTTGGTATCGTTTTCGGTGCAGCCTATCTGCTCTGGTCGCTCCAGAGGATGTTCCTTGGCAAGCGCAAACCCGATGCGGCATACGATCTTGAAGTAGGTGCAGATGGTCACGAACATATTCACTTCCACGACTGGAAAGGCAAAATCGACCTCGACGGTCGCGAGCTTACCATGCTTGTGCCGCTTGTTGTCATCACTATTTTCCTCGGTATCTATCCGATGCCGGTGCTCGGTATGATAACCTCAAGTGTTAACAAGCTTGTGGAAGTGCTTACACCGCTGGCTATAAGGTAGAGGTAATTATTATTGTTAGAATGAGGTAAAAGAATAAACCGTAGAGAATTATGTTCGAGCTGCCATCAGGTGCTGAAATTCAAAGTATCATCGCGAGTCTTAAGTTGAGCGTTGAATTCTTTATACCTGAAATCTATCTGTCTCTGCTTTTCATGCTTCTGATCGTCGTTGATCTGGTAGCTAAAGGCAAAAAAAACAATCTGCTCTCCATTACAACCCTTCTCGGGCTGGCGGGCAGCATATACTTTATCTTCAGGCAGCAGACAATGCCTGCTGGAGAGCTTTTCTTCGGGATGTACGTCCTCGACGAATTTGCCATATTCTTCAAATACTTCTTTGTGCTCTCCGGCATACTGGCAGTCATCATAACGATGGCCGACGAGCAGTTCGAGAGTGAAGTGAAAAGTATGGGCGAATACTACGCGCTTGTTGTCGCGATGGTCATCGGTATGATCATGATGGCATCATCAGCCGACATGATGATGATTTTTCTCTCCATGGAGCTCGTAAGTTTCACGGCTTTCATTCTTACCGGCTATTTCAAGCGCAACCCCCGTTCCTCTGAAGCCGCGCTGAAATATCTTGTCTATGGTGGGGTCTCCTCCGGTCTCATGGTCTACGGCTTTTCGCTTATTTACGGTCTCACAGCAGAGACCAATCTCATCAACATCTCTTCCGCGCTCTCTCAGCACGGATACGACCCTGTGGTATTGATTCTTGCCACACTGCTTGTGCTTGCCGGTTTCGGTTACAAAATAGGCGCCGTACCATTTCACTTCTGGGCGCCTGATGTCTACGAAGGTGCACCTACACCTGTCACAGCCTATCTCTCCGTTGCCTCAAAAGCAGCAGGCTTTGCCCTTCTCATGCGCTTTTTCTATATAGCCGTACCGCATGGCGGACCTGTTTATGAGGATATTATTGGCATCAACTGGGTATCGCTGCTTATTCTTATCTCCATCGCATCCATGATCTACGGCAACGTCGTAGCGCTCTGGCAAAAAAACGTCAAACGTCTTCTTGCATACTCATCTATCGCCCATGCAGGCTACATCCTGCTCGGCATCATTGTCATGGATGCATTCGGTACCCAGGCAACGCTCCTCTACCTGCTCTCCTATTTTCTCATGAACTTCGGTGCCTTCTATGTTGTCATTCTCATAGCCAACAAAACCGGCAGCGAAAATCTCGAAGACTACCGCGGCCTCGGCAAAAAAATGCCCCTCGCCGGCGCAGCCCTGACCGTATTCCTGATCTCCCTCGTAGGTCTGCCACCGACCTTCGGCTTCATCGGCAAGCTCATGATCTTCTCCGCCCTGCTCACCAAAGGCTCACTCTACCTCTGGCTGGCCCTCATCGGCATCATGACCAGCGTAATCTCCCTATACTACTACATGCTGATACCCCTCAACATGTACCTCAGAGAATCACCATCATCCGAACAAAAAAACATGAACCCCGGCCTTCTCCCAAACATAATCATGGCCGCCCTGATGTTCCTCACACTCTACTTCGGTCTCTTCTTCCAACCCCTGGCCGACTTCGCCAAATACGGCTCAACCCTCTTCGGCCTCAAATTGCCGTAGTGCTGAGTGCTGGGTGCTGAGAAGTGAAAGAAGAGAGTTTGCAACCCTCAGGTCTATCTTGTTTCTCAGCACTCAGCACTCCGAAACCTGCCACCTGCCAACTGCCCACTGCCAACTGCCAACTGCCAACTGCCAACTGCCAACTGCCAACTGCCAACTCCCCCCTGCCAACTGCCCACTGCCCACTGCCCACTCCCCCCTGCCTACCTCTTCCCCTCGAACCTCTCCGGATGTAAAGTCATGTAACTGAGCATTCTGCCAACTTCCGTTGATTTATCAATGAGCTCTTTATGCGCATCAATGGTGATATAATTACAGCGTAAAGCGAAATCAATCCAAACCTCCGTTTCACTATTCTCCATATCTGCATCTGATATTTTCGACAGGAAATGTGCCCTATACTGCCTTTTTCGGTAACTCTCGGCAAGATTAGAACATACAGACCGCGACGACCGCCTAACCTGATCAGTTAACGAATACTTCTCCTCAGAAGGAAAAGATTTGCTGATCCTGTATATCTCCATAGCCATCGCAAAGGCTTTCTTGTATACAATCAAATCCTTAAAGTCATTTCCCATTCCCTTAAATCAATTAGTCTTTGAGAAAATGTATTAATATGTAAATATATTGTAAAATAAAAGTAAAAAACATTTCAATTCATCAACCATCAATTTATTTTTTTTCCATAACTGCCAACTGCCAACTGCCAACTGCCAACTGCCAACTGCCAACTGCCAACTGCCAACTGCCAACTGCCAACTGCCAACTGCC
>CAIXLG010000097.1 GCA_903920215.1 uncultured Chlorobiaceae bacterium | reverse complement strand
GCTGAGTGCGAATGAACTTAAAAGTAAACTTGGTTCAACAACGCACAAGGCCTAAGGTATTTTGCATTAAGAGGTTATATAGTAGAGGAATAGGCCCTATAGGTCGTATGGTACCTATAGGACTTATAAGGACGGTGAGGGGAGAATAGAAAATAGATCCCTCACTGCGTTTCGGGATGACAAGGAGAAGCGTTTCGGGATGACGTTTACACTTTCTGAGGATTGTTAATCAGTGTTTCCTTCTTTCATTCTTCGGAGATATGCCGGAGTATCTGTCAAACCTTTTTGAATTCTATCCGCTCGCAATTCTACCTTGGTCTGAGGCAACGGATTATGTTCAAGAGGCTCGCCATCACTGTTCAATGTATGTCTACGGATATAGGCCGGTATTGAAAAATCAATAGATGGAGATGCATGAGTTCCATAGCCGATGTCGCAGGTTTCCCGGATCTGGGGCATCGGTTCATCACTCTTATTTCGTTTGAAGCCAGTGACAATAATCGTAACCCTTGTTTCGCCCGATAGGCTTGCATCGCCTATGTAGCCATTGATAATATTGGTTTCACTGCCTACCTGCTCCTCGATATAGGTCATAGCCTCAGTCATATCCCTCATGGTCACCTCTCCGGTAATGTTGACCAGAACTCCGGTGGCACCATGCACAACTACGCCTTCCATCTGAATATTGTTGAATGCATCTGTTGCCGCCTTAAGGGCGCGTCGTTCACCTGACGCAGCAGCAGTACCGATAACCGCGTCACCCGCATTGGTCATAAGGCCCGAGACATCTCCGAAGTTGACATTGATATGGCCCCGGCTGTTAAGAATGTCGGCAATCCCTTTCGCGGCCCTGTACATGACATCGTTTGCCAGATTGAAGGCCTCATTGACGGTCGTGTTCTCCTCAGCACCGCTCATGATTTGCTCATTATCGACAAGGATGAGCGTATCGATGTATTTGCGCAGCTCACTGATACCCTCTTCAGCTGTTTTCGCTTTCATTTTCCCTTCGCAGGTGAACGGCTTCGTTACCAGCCCAAGCGTGAGGATGCCCATATTTCTTGCAATCAGGGCAATCAACGGGGCTGCCATGGATCCTGTATCTTTGCCCATTCCTGCAGCAATAATGACTATATCTGCTCCATGCAGTTGAGCTGCAATATGCTGGCGGTCTTCTTCAGCAAAGAGAGGATTGTTTAAAGGGCCTTTTACAAAAGCAGCTGGAAGTTCAATTCCATTTCCAGCATTTTTACCGATTCTCACCCTGATCGGAGCGTTGGAATTCAGAAGCTCCTGAGGCTTCGTATTGAACGCGATATATTCAACCCCACTTATTTCATACTCAATCATAGTGTTCAACGCATTGCAACCGCAACCGCCGACACCAACGATTTTGATGGATATTCCTTTGCATTGCGCGTTCTCAAATAATCCAGGGTCAATTTCGAATGCCATTGTTACTTCTCTTCTCTTGTATAGGGTTATGGAGAGTTACCCATTGTATTCAAATGGGTAAGGTATCCCACTAAAAACTAAACCAAATTTATTGAATGTAACGCAACTATCCATTCTCTTGCAATCTCTGAGACAAAATCCTTCCATGTGGGAATTATTAAAAAATAATATTGCTTTATTCTCATCTGATACTATATTAGTATCAATTAAACGAACAACTATGAAAGTACTGACCAAGAATACGGATTACGCTATACGAGCCCTGCTGGCGCTGGCTGCAAGGAAGGGGAGTTATCTGTCGGCAAAGAGTATTGCGACTGAGCACGATATCCCTTACCAGTTTCTTCGACGCTTGCTCCAGGAGATGATCCGCCACAATCTGATTGTTTCAAAAGAGGGAGTTCAGGGCGGGTTTATGATGCAAAAGGATCCGGATGAGATCACCGTTACGCAACTGATTGAGATTTTTCAGGGCAAGGTTCAGGTATCGGAGTGCATGTTCCGCAAGCAGATTTGCGGCAATCGTGCGAACTGTGTTCTGCGTCACGAAATAATGCGTATTGAGTCGGTCGTTCAGAGCGAGTTTGAAAAGGTGACCATAGGGAAGCTGCTTCGTGACCTTGAAGCGGCAAATAAAGTGAATCCAACAGCAGCAACAATCAGCTGAAATTGAACCTGGAAAAAGGAGTAATAGATGAAACGTCAGATTATCACTATAGATGAAAAAAGATGTACCGGTTGTGGAGACTGCATTCCTGGTTGTCCCGAGGGAGCGCTGCAGGTGATTGACGGCAAAGCCCGTCTCATCAGCGACCTTTTTTGCGACGGTCTTGGAGCCTGTATAGGTCACTGTCCAACAGGTGCCATGAAGATTGAAACCCGTGAAGCTGAACCCTACGACGAAAAGCGCGTCATGCATGAGAGTATTGCGAAAGGCGGGCAAAATGTAATAGCGGCCCATCTGCATCACCTTATGGATCACGGCCAGCGCGATTTTGTGCAGCAGGCGCTTGAATATCTCGAGGAGCAGGGAATTGCGAACCCTCTTGAGAGTGAACCTGCAAAAATACCTGAAGTGCAACATTCTCATACGGCCCACAGTCATGCACCGCACGCTGGAGGATGCCCAGGCAGCAGGACTATAGATTTCAGTGCCAATGGCAAATCAGAAGCAGCAGTTGTCGCTATGGCTGGTGCACCAGCCGAAAGCGCACTCCGCCAGTGGCCCATCCAGCTTCACCTTGTTTCACCGCAGGCACCCTATTTCGAAGGGTCTGATCTCCTGCTTGCAGCCGACTGTTGCGCATTTGCTGTCGGTGACTTCCATGGTTCTTTCATGAAGGGGAAAAGTCTTGCAATAGCCTGCCCGAAGCTTGATTCGGATATGGATATGTATGTCGACAAACTGGCAGCCATGATTGACCTGTCGCACATCAACACCATTACCGTAGCCATTATGGAGGTGCCATGCTGTGGCGGACTGATGTCGATTGTGGCCGAAGCCTTGCGAAAGGCCAAGCGTAAGGTGCCGGTGAAAAAGGTGGTTATCAGTCTGCAGGGCGAGACGTTGTCGGAAGAGTGGGTTTGAAAGAAGTGCTGAGGGACGAGTGCTGAGTGCTGAGGTAACAAATTGAAAACAGTTGGCAGTTCTCTCCTTGTCATCCCGAAACGCAGTGAGGGATCTATCTTGCTCCATTCGAAGAACTCGGAACTTGAGCCTTAGCACTTATGCGGCTTGAATTTTGTTATAAAAAAATAACAGGAAAGATGTGATGCTGAAAGATGCTATGGGTGGTTACAGGGGGACAGCAATAGAAATCAGCCGGGTTATTGCTGAACATCCTGGCAATGCAGAGGCCTACTACGATCGGGGAAATGCCCGGAGCAGTTGCGATGATTATAATGGCGCAATAGCTGATTTCACGATGGCATTGAAAATAGGCCTGCGTTTCCGTGAAGCTATTGCGACTTATGGTAACCGCGGTATAGCAAGGGTGAAAAGTGGTGATTTCGAAGGAGCAGCGGAGGATAGAAAGAGAAGTACTGAGTTAGCAGTGGGCAGTGAAGAGGGGAGAGAAATAGTGCTGAGTTCTGAGTGCTGAGTGCTGAGTGAAGGCAAGAGAGTGGGCAGTTGGCAATTTTCAACGCTCTCGTCTTATCCTCTGCCCACTGCCAACTGCTGATTGCCAACTGATTGTACTCGGCACTTTCTTTAAATAAACCAATAATGGAGGAAAGAACGATGGGAATGTTATGTAATCAATGTGAGGAAAGTATTCATGGTACAGGGTGTACTGTGCGGGGGGTATGCGGGAAAGATGAACCTACTGCCCAGCTTCAGGATGTGCTGGTGTATGCTACAGAAGGGCTTGCTCTGGTTGCAGAAAAAATGGAGGGCAGTGTTTCAAGGAAGGTTGGCCAGCTTATCAGCGAATCACTCTTTGTTACAGTAACCAACACCAACTTTGATGAGGATGCAATAGTCGCCCAGATACGCAAGACCCTTGCAGTGCGCGATGAACTGAATACTACGCTCGCTCATCAGCCGCATCATGATGCCGCTCAATGGACTGGAAGTTCAAAAGAGGATTTTCTTTCGAAAGCTCTTGAAGTCGGTCTTGAGAGCTTGAGTGAGAATGTTGACCTGTGCTCTCTTAAAAGCCTTGTGCTTTTCGGTCTGAAGGGACTTGCTGCCTATACAGATCATGCAGCAGTGCTCGATTATCATGATGACGATATCTATGCTTTTTATGTAAAAGGGCTTGCAGCGCTCACCAAAGAGCTGTCGGCAGACGAACTGACCGCACTTGTGCTTGAGACCGGTGGAGTTGCAGTCAAGGCAATGGCACTGCTTGACAAAGCCAACACAAGCACCTATGGCCATCCAGAAATCACCACAGTGAAGACAGGGGTGGGTAAAAACCCCGGCATCCTGATTTCAGGCCATGATCTTCGCGATATGGAGGACCTCTTGAAGCAGACAGCCGGAACGGGAGTGGATGTTTACACGCACTGCGAGATGCTCCCTGCACACTACTATCCGGCGTTCAAGAAGTACCCTCACTTTGTTGGAAACTATGGCGGTTCATGGTGGATGCAGGACAAAGAGTTCGACACCTTCAACGGCCCCATACTCATGACCACAAACTGCATAGTCCCTGTGCGCGAAAGCTATCGCAACCGCATGTTTACAACAGGCATGGCCGGCTATCCCGGACTGAGGCATATTCCGGCACGGCACCACGAAGAGCAGAAGGACTTTTCAATGCTTATCAAACTTGCCCAGAGCTGCCCGCCACCAAAAGAGATTGAAAACGGCACCATCACTGGCGGCTTTGCACACCATCAGGTGATTGCACTCGCCGACAAAGTAGTCGATGCAGTAAAGTCGGGTGCAATAAAGCGGTTTATCGTTATGGCCGGCTGTGACGGACGTCATGCATCACGCAAATACTATACCGACGTTGCTGCCGCACTTCCCGATAACACCGTTATCCTTACAGCGGGATGTGCCAAGTACCGCTATAACAAGCTCGAGCTTGGTGACATTGGCGGCATACCCCGCGTGCTTGATGCCGGTCAGTGCAACGACTCCTATTCGCTTGCAGTGATTGCCCTCAAACTGAAAGAAGTATTTGCTCTTGAGGATATCAACGATCTGCCGATCTCCTTTGATATTGCATGGTACGAGCAGAAAGCCGTTACCGTGCTGCTCGCTCTGCTCTATTTAGGGGTAAAAGGCATTCGCCTCGGACCAACACTTCCCGAGTTTCTGACACCGAATGTCGCCGCCGTTCTGGTCGAAAAATTCGGCATCATGCCGATTGGTACCGTTGATGCTGATATCGAAGCCATGATGGTGGGTGCCTGAACATACCATTTTCCAGTAGTTTTTTTGTTGGTACTTCTTTTGTCATTCCGCCCCCTCCCTTGTCATCCCGACAAAGGAGGGATCTGTCAAAAATAAAATTTGCTATTGCACGTTAATCTTTAAATAACTAAATAGTCATATAGTTTTATTTTTCGTTAGAGTGCAATTTCAAACTTTGACTCTCTATGGCAAAAGTCGTCGTTTTAGGAGGCGGAGTTGCAGGACATACCGCTGCATCTTTTCTAAAAAAGAATCTTGGTAAACAGCATGAAGTCGTTGTTGTTACCCCGAACAGTTATTACCAGTGGATTCCATCAAATATCTGGGTCGGCGTGGGCCAGATGTCTATTGACGATGTACGGTTTGAACTCAAAAAAGTGTATAACCGCTGGGGCATTGTTCTTAAACAGGCAAAAGCCCTGGAAATACATCCGGAAGGTGATGGTGAAATCAAAAAAGGGTATGTGACGATTGAGTATACCGATGGGATTCGAAACGGTCAGACCGAAAAAGTCGACTATGATTATCTTGTCAATGCAACCGGTCCGAAACTGAATTTTGAGGCAACTGAGGGTCTTGGTCCCGATAAAAACAGCTTTTCGGTTTGCACCTACAGCCATGCCGCCCATGCATGGGAACACCTTCAGGATAATATCAAAAAGATGCAGGCCGGTCACAAGCAGCGTATTTTGATCGGCACTGGTCACGCTATGTCGACCTGTCAGGGAGCGGCCTTTGAATACATCCTGAATGTGGCCTATGAAATCTCAAAACGCGGTCTTAGCGATAAGGCTCAGATTACCTGGTTGTCCAATGAGTATGAATTGGGTGATTTCGGCATGGGAGGCGCATTTATTAACAGAGGCGGCTACTCAACCCCGACGAAGGTCTTTACTGAATCTATTATGGCCGAGTACGGCATTAACTGGATCCGTCGTGCTGGAGTTCACAACGTTGAACCAGGCAAAGCTCACTACGAGACACTTGCCGGCGAAGAGTTGACGCAGGAGTTTGATTTTGCCATGCTTATTCCCTCATTTTCAGGCGTCGGGCTGACCGCTTTCGATAAGAGCGGAGCGGAGATCACCGACAAGATGTTTGCGCCAAACAAGTTCATGAAGGTTGATGCAGATTACACGCCGAAGGCCTTTGAGGATTGGGAAGCTGAAGATTGGCCCTCGATTTATCAAAACCCTCTTTTCAAAAACATCTACGCACCAGGTATTGCCTTTGCCCCTCCGCATCCGATTTCGAAACCAATGACAAGTCCGAGCGGTCGACAGATTTTTCCAACTCCGCCTCGTACAGGCATGCCGTCCGGTGTTATGGGAAAAATTGTTGCGCTTAATATTTCTGAAAAGATCCAGGGAGCAACAGAGCATCGCCATAAGGCATCAATGAGCAAAATGGGTGCCGCCTGTATTGTATCGGCAGGGTTTGGTTCGTTTGATGGCCTTGGTGCTTCAATGACTCTCTTCCCTGTTGTGCCTGACTGGAAAACGTATCCTGAATGGGGTCGTGATATGAACTACTCTGTTGGAGAGGCCGGCCTTGCAGGACATTGGCTGAAAGTAATTTTGCACTACCTCTTTTTCCATAAAGCAAAGGGCTATCCGTTCTGGTGGTTAATTCCGGAATAACCTTTATTTTGATGATAACCTTAAATCTGAAAACTTATGGGCACCAATAAAGTCAAGGCATATTACGACGAAGCTTATCCACCGGTACCGTCCAAAAGCACCCTTTACTGGCGAAAAAACCTGCTGTGGCAGCTTGTTCGCTTTATTGTGCTGAATGTTAAAATTATGCGAATTGTTGTCGGCGGGCACTCGTAGTTGATCAGTAGTATACCATGGCGTAGAACACATTCTTTTTGATCTCGTTCATGACAAACTGGTAACTTTTGTCGTTGTTCCACCAAAGCAGCGGGTTCCACCATGTCGGGTCAGTTGGCACAAGGATAAATTTTTTAGACGATCCTTCAAATGCTTTGCTCCACGTATCTTGAAGACGGAGCAGGTGAGGGGGGTCGCTGACGACAATTGCACTTTTCCACCCCTTTTCTTCCATGGTGTCCGATGTGTTTTCAGCTTCCTCCCAGGTCGTGGTAGATATGGCATCGACCTTTATCGAACTTTTCGGGATGCCCGATGCTATCAAGCGGCGTTCCCTCCAGTTTGGATGACCTGGATTGTAGAAGCGCTCATCAATGCCGGTTAAAATAATGTGTGGCGCATATCCTGCTTTATACAATTCAGCACCTTTGCGCACCCTGAGTCCGTTATCGCCCCCCAGCACAATAATGACATCTGATTTTTGAGGAATCCCAGCATGTTGTGAAACAATAAAGCCAAGGCATAAAAAAATGATTACAGCCGCTACGCTTAAAACAAGAAGAAAATTCACTATCAATTTAAACAGGATTTTCATAGACTCGAATGGCGGTTATTAATCTTGCCTTGCATTTGCATTGCCAGTCTTTAAGTCGGATAATAATCATTTTTGCGGAAACCTTACTGCAGCTTAAGGGAGAGTGGAGGTTTGTTTTTTTTGAAGCCGCTTGATGTGCTTCCATCTAAAGCGGCAGGGCAAAAAAAACAGCAGGCAGCTTTGTAATAAAAGCGCCTGCTGCAACCGAAAGTTTTAAATATCCCTAAAGGATTAAAAGCCGTACGCTAATCCTATAGAGAGAACAGGATAATACTTGAATTTATCTGTCTTGTCCTTCAAGTCAGCGATTTCCTTGTTGAGGTCTGTCTGGAATGCAGGGTTATTTTGTATTGTGGGGTTGCTGGCTGCAAGTGCAACCTTGGGAGTTCCCTGGAACATCACACCAAGATCAAAAACAAAAGAAAGGCCCGCATTTTTTCCAACAGCATTTCCCCATCCAAGACCCAAATAAGGGACTGTCTTGTCGAAGTCAACACTACCTGTCAGAGAGCCTATATCTGATATTTGATATGGCACATGGTTAATCTCTATGGTAGATCCAACCAGGGTCGATGTGCCGGTAGCACTTACCTTGTTGTTATTGAAAATAACTCCGGGAGACAGTCTCCATCCTGAATGTTCAAATGGATACCAGTCGAGCAGTACAGGAACTGATCCCAGTGATAGCTTGTAATCATAGTTAATCTGATTTTGAGAGGTCGAGCCGCTGTAATTATACCCGTTATAGCCAGCTCTTACATTAAAGGAAGGGGTTAATCCAACAGTAACCTCCCCTCCAAAACCGAGCGTGGATGCTTTAGCTCCAATGGCGATATCCCCCGTGTCGGCAAAAGCGGATGATGCAGATCCAAAAGAAACCAAAGAAGCAAACAATGCCAGTTTCAGATACCGGTTTTTCATGCCATCTCCTTTTTAATTGTTATATGAGTTACAATCACTCCTATATAAAAATACAAAATTACCGTAGTAATAGAAAATAGAGGGCTCAGGTTCTTGTTCAGGCAGTTATTTCACAGTCAGCCATGTTCAGAGCGCGAACAGTTTGTCGGTCAACTTTCCACCCAGAGCGACGAAGAGAGCGGTCGTATCCTGCAGTTGCTGTGCCTGGGCCTGCAAATAGCCGATTTCAGCCTGATGATACTGAATATCAGTGACCAGTACCTGCAAGTAGTTAGCTCTTCCTGCCTGGTAATTGGCCTTAAGCAGATCCATTGCAAGCCTTGCATCATGCACAGCCTGAGCTTCGGTTTGCACCAGTTCGCCGTCGTGCTCCAAAGCACGCAAAATATCAGCGACCTGTGCAAAAGCAGCAAGAACGGTTTGCTTATAGCTGGCAAAACTCTGCTGGTAAGCATCAATTGCCGCCCGACGTTGTGCTCTCAGTGTGCCGCCTTTAAATATCGGAGCCGTAACATTGGCCCCTAACCCCCAAACATTACTGGCACTGTTAAAGAGATTGCCCGTTGTTTGACTGGTCTGTCCATAACTTGCGTTCAGGGTAACGCCAGGGAACAATGCTGCAGTAGCAACCCCTATACCGGCACTTGCTGCATGTAACTGAGCTTCGGCTGCAAGAATGTCGGGGCGCTGGCGAACCAGCTCTGAAGGGAGGGATAAGGGTAACTGTCGCGGCAGTGAAATATCAGCTAGCCGAACTGTCGGTGATTGAAATTCAGCAGGTGTTTTGCCCTCAAGTGTCGCAAGAAGATGCTCAGCCTGGCTTAACTTTTGTTTCAGTGGAGGCAGTGTCGCTTCAAGCGCTTTGAGCTGCATGCGTAAGGTGTGAGCTGTGCTCCATAGGTGGAAATACCAGCCTGGTATTGTTTTTCAGCAATGGAAGATAGATCCCTCATTACATTCGGGATGACAGAGGGTGATGGGTTGGGATGACACCAAAAAATATTTGGATTCTCGGTAGGTATTTTATTAGCTTAATGTTAAGATATTTAATGTTGTAATTATTGCTATGCTTAATGGAATTGTTTCATATTCGGATACTGAAAAAAGAGCTTTGAGTGCTTATACGAAGTTGATGCGGGCTGCTGAGTCGGTCACTGGACGAACGAGCCGTATTCTGGCTGCTTTTAACTTGACGGTGAGTCAGTTTGGAGTACTTGAGGTTCTTTTTCATAAAGGTTCTCTTTGCCAGAGTGAAATTGCCACCAAGATTTTAAAAAGTACGGGCAATATTACCATGGTTATTGATAATCTGGAGAAGCGCAACCTGGTGAGACGGGAACGTGATCTGGATGACAGGCGTTTTATAGCTATTCATCTGACGGAATCGGGGCATGTGCTGATTGAACATGTTTTTCCGTCTGTTATGGCGGCCATTGTCAATGAGATGAGTATTCTTCAAGAGAGTGAACAGGATGAGTTGGCAAGGCTTTGCCGTCTCATTGGTCTGCAGGAAGAGAGGTGTCTGGAGAGTTGATTTTTTTTCAGCCATATCGTTCAACGTTAAATAACTCTACAATCAATCAAAAGAAAAAAAGGAGAATGAAGATGAGACTGAACATCACCAAAACCTTGCTCACTCTTGCAATGATGGGTGCACCTGCACTTGCTGATGCAACACAATGGAATATTGATGCTGATCACTCGAATGTCGGGTTCAGTGTCAGTCATCTTATGGTATCGCATGTAAAGGGTAACTTCAACAAATATAGCGGTGTTGTTGATATTAATGATAAAGATATCACGAAATCCAGTGTGAACGTCACTATTGATGCGGCGTCCATCAACACGAATGTTCAGAAACGTGATGAGCATTTGCGGAGTGCAGATTTCTTTGATGCAGCCAAATACCCGACTCTGACCTTTGTTTCAAAAAAATGGACACAGGCAGGCAAAGGTGCTTTGAAGGTTACCGGAGATCTTACGATACATGGAGTCACCAAATCGGTAGTGCTTTCTGTTGCCCCATTTTCCAGGGAGAGCAAGGATCCATGGGGTAATATGAGACGCGGAACTTCGGCCAGCACAACCATCAACCGCAAGGATTACGGGCTGGTCTGGAATCAGGCACTGGAAACAGGTGGAGTGGCTGTCGGTGAAGATGTCAATATTTCGCTGGACGTTGAAATGGTCAAGGCGAAGATTAAATAGCAGGCAGTCAGCAGTGGGCAGTGGGCAAGAGGGAGTGCGGAGTGATTGAGAGATCCCTCACAGGAGTTCGGGATGACAAGGGTAAAAAGTTCACAGTGCTGAGTGCAGACTGCCTACTGCTAACTGCCTACTGCTAACTGCTGATTTACGTGTGAAATCTTAAATGGAGACATGAAATGGGAGAGGTAATGCCGGCTGTTTTTTTCGGGCATGGCAATCCGATGAATGCGATTCAGTCGAATGCTTACACTGAAGGCTGGTGCATGTTCGGGCAAAGCATCCCGCGACCTGAGGCTATTCTTGCCATATCGGCTCACTGGTACGGCCCTGACATGGCGGTTTCAGGAAGTGCCTCTCCCGAAACTATCCATGATTTTTACGGGTTTCCCAGAGAACTGTTTGATCTGACGTGGCCAGCCCCAGGGAGTCCTGTACTTGCGGAGCGTGTGCGTAAGCTCCTTTTGCCGATTGAAGTGTGTTTCGATGCTCACCGGGGTCTTGATCATGGTGTTTGGGCGGTGCTGTGCCATCTCTATCCGAAGGCTGATATTCCGGTTGTTCAGCTCAGCATTGATAGCAGGAAGCCTCCCCGGTTTCATTATGAGGTCGGCCGGCTTCTTCAACCGCTTCGGGATGAGGGGGTACTGATTGTTGGAAGCGGCAATATTGTTCACAACCTTCGTGCTTATGATTGGGACAATGAGAAAACTGCACCTTTCGACTGGGCTG
Organism: uncultured Chlorobiaceae bacterium; assembly: GCA_903920215.1. Classification (GTDB taxonomy): domain Bacteria; phylum Bacteroidota; class Chlorobiia; order Chlorobiales; family Chlorobiaceae; genus Chlorobium. The sequence continues at coordinate 23,990 of CAIXLG010000097.1, read as the reverse complement.
TTCGATTTGAATCTGCTACACGAAAACTCATGCTTGAAGGTAAAGATCGTGAAGTCGTTGATTACACCATCCAGGGAGATGATGCAAGGCTTTCGGTGCCATCTCCTGACCATTTTCTGCCTCTGCTCTATCTGCTTGGGTTACGCAAAGAGCATGAACAGGTCAGCTTTCCGGTAGAGGGAATTGTGGGAGGGTCGCTTTCTATGCTGTCGGTCAGGGTAGGGTAGTGCTGAGTGCCCATATGTAAATTGGGGTGATTCCTGAACCTCAACAAAACTAAAGTTGCCCTGAAAGGGATAGCACTTTTCAGCTTGCAGGTAAAATTTGCCGAAAACAATTGCCGGGAGAAGATGGATCCCTCCTTTGTCGGGATGACAAAAGAGGGGAGTGTCTCGATGACCAAAAATGGTCAGGGATCAGGACGGTTCGGCCTGGTCGGTTGTGGCTTCGGGCTTGGCTGAAGGATTTGGCAGCTTTTCTGATGGGACGTTAAGCAGACGCACAGCTCCGGCAAAGCGCTTGTCGAAGTAGCTTTGTTTCAGTCTATCTTCGGTGATGCCTTTTGAGAGTGAGGAGTGAATAAAGGTATCGTTGCCGATAAATATTCCTACATGGTTGATCTGGTGGCCATGTGTCTGGAAAAATACAAGATCGCCTGGCTGGAGCTCATTTTTTTCAACTTTGTTGCCTATAGCTGACATCTCTCTTGAAGAACGGGGGAGATGCATGTTAAATGCCTTGTCATACATGAAGCGGACAAAGCCTGAGCAGTCAAATCCTTTGGCTGTCTGGCCGCCGAAGCGGTATCGGGTTCCAAAGTAGTGGACGACATCGCTGAAGAACGTTCCCATATGCCCAAAGGCCTGAGGGGCGTGTTCGGAACTTTGGGTTGTCTGTTGATCCTTTAATGCTGCATTTGCAGCAGTGTCACAAAAAGCTGTTGCTGGTTGTGCAAATTGAAGTGATGATACAGTCAGGCAGAGAGCAAAAAAACGGGATGGTTTAAATCTATTTTTCGTCGCAATATTTAAACGCAGTGATTGGTCGGGAGTTTGCTGCAAAGGCATAGGCGCTGTTTTTTAAAGAGGTTCAGGGCTTCGTCTTGCCAGTAAAATTTTATCTTGAAAGTATAAGAACATATCGGGAGATATCCCAATGTTTTTACGGATAATAATGAGTTTTTCCTTTTATATCAGCATTGCTTTTCAGGATGAGCCGAAAGATAGTTACTTTGTTGAAGTAAGGAGGGAATCTTGTCATATTTTTTGTTTCACCTTTAAACTCATTGTCTGATGGCCGAATTTGATGGCCTCAACGAACCGCTTGGCGTTGAGGATATGCTTGTTCTTGAAGCGTTTCTGACGTCAGAGCGATCTTCAGGCAACGCCATGTCGATCGATGCACTGGATGGATTTTTTACTGCTCTTGTTATCGGGCCGGCAATGGTTTTGCCAAATGAGTGGATTCCGTTTGTTCTTGGAGCAGAAATGGACGGGGCATTTTCATCGATTGAAGAGGCTCAGGATATCATGCAACTGCTTTTGCGCTATATGAATTCGATTGCAGCTGCTTTTCATGGTGATGCCGACGAGTTTGTTCCAATTTTTGAATGTTGTGAGTTTGAAACCAGGGAGGATGAAGATTCAGCAGCTACCTCCTGGGCTCTTGGATTTATTTTGGGCATGGAGCTGCGTTTTGATGAGTGGCAGCCGATCTTTGACGTGGCGGATGTTGATAGTGAAGATGATGACTTGATTCTTGCTCCGATTCTGCTTCTTGCTGGCCAAGGGGACGAGGTGCATGAGCTGACTGCTGAAGACAGGGATATACTTAAAGGCCTTGTGGGCGAGAGCGTTATGCATATTTTCAGGTTCTGGCTGCCGTATCGTGAACAGGCTGTTCCTCCGCTTCAATCCAATCTCAAAAACCAAAGGATTATTCCTTTTGACGAGAATGCGTCACTTTTTGGCCCGGAGGGTCAGTAAAACAGAGCCTTCTTTTTTTTATTGAGGAGTTTACAGGAGTAAACGGGGATGTGCCGGAACAGCGGCAAGATTGACTGTTACGACCGTGTGGAATTAAAAAAAAGTATGACGGATCTTTCTCTGGGAGTTGTGATAACAGGCGGGAGTGCCGGACTGGGATTTGCTCTTGCTTCAGCCTTTCTTGCAGCTGGCGATCGTGTGGTTATTTGCGGTCGAAACCATGAACGTCTCGATGGGGCGTTACATTCGCTCAGTGAGGGATTTCCCGAGAGAGAGGTTTATGGAATAAGGTGTGATGTTGGTGATCCTGAGGATGTCGAGATGCTTGCCGGGTTTGCCGCAGATCGGCTCGGAAGGGTTGATCGATGGATTAATAATGCCGGTACTGCGGGTCAGTTGAAGCGTCCGTTATGGATGCTTCGGTCGGATGATATCCTTGAAACAATTACGACCAATCTTTCAGGCTCAATATTGCTGTGTGCTGAAGCTGTCCGGCTTATGGAGAGCCAGCCGTCGTCACCGGAAGCGATCTACCATATTTTCAACATGGGGTTTTCGTTTTCAGGTGCAGCTTTTTCGCGCTCTGCAGTGCCTCATAAGGCATCGAAAAGGGGGGTGGCGGAGCTGACACATTTTCTTTCAAAGGAGTTGAGGGGTGCAGGAAAAACCAGCATCGGAGTTCATGAGCTGAGTCCGGGCCTTGTGTTGACCGGGCTGCTCCTGCAGGACGCTTCGCCAGAAGCGATAAGGTTGTTCCGGGTAATTGCAGAGCGACCTGAACATGTAGCGACTCGACTTGCACCGAAAATCCGATCGATTACCGGTTCCCATCGCCATATCAGGTATCAGCCTTTTGTAATGACGCTTTTAAAGGCGTTAACCGGAATTTTCCGTACTAGTGGGAAAAGATAGGCTTTTATCTCTGGGTATTGAGTTCTGAACTCAGCTCTTTCCAGAGGTTGCTGTATGCTTTTGCTGCAGTGGAGTTTGGCAGAACGGCATTGAGCGGTGCACGATAGATTCCCATTTTTTCAACTTCAGAACTGTTGGGAATAGTCTGGGAGAGGAATCCAGGGGTATTTCGGAATTCATGAATGATGTCGTGATGCATTTTTTTTCTTTTTTCAACCATGGTGAAAAATGCACGGATTTTTGAGCTGTCAAGGTTGTTTGTCTCAAAAAATTCTTTCAGCTGAACATAGGTTCGTATTGAAAGCGTTGTAGGAATCATGGGTACAAGGATAATATCTGAGGCGGCAAAAACACTCTCAGAGAGAAGGGTAAGGTTTGGGGGGCAGTCGAAAAAAACAAAGCGGTAATCTTCGCTCAGTTCCTCAAGGTTTTTCTTGAGCTTTTTTCTTGGTTTTTTCTCATCGGAAAGTTCAATATCAAGGTTTCGGTATGAAAAGTCTGAAGGCAGCAGGTCGAGGTGCTCATAGTCGGTTGCCTTGATATTGTTATGGATTTTCTTGCTGCCTTTTAGAAATTTGTCGCTGTTGAACTTTTTTGAGGCGGTAATCCTGAAATAAAAGGAACTTGCTCCCTGTGGATCGAGATCGCAGATCAGCGTTGGAGGGGAGCAGAGGGCCGAGAGATAAGAGAGGTTGACCGCTGTAGCGGTTTTTCCTACTCCTCCTTTGATACTGTAGAGCGCTATTGTTTTCATTGTAACCGAAGTACCCGTTGGAAAATCTTGAAGCAGCTTAGATTTTTCTTTCACTAATATAGGAAGATATGTTCTAAATGAGAGGTTTGCCGCCTCCTTCAGCTAAGAGATGATGCTTTTAAATAGAGAGAGTTTTTCATAAATTACGAGACAGTATAATTATACAGAGAGTCTATAAAGGTTCGCTCAATCTGTTCTCAACAACCAGTTTTCAACAACCCGATGAAGCATCCGGTCGCTTTTCTTCTCTTATTGCTATTTCTTTTTGTCGGCTGCTCCGGAAAATCCGTCGAAAAAAGAGGGAAAGAGGACTCTGTGAAGAGCAAATTAAAGGTTGGTCTGGTTTTTGATGTTGGTGGAAGAGGCGATAAAGCATTTAATGATTCTGCCTATAACGGTTTGGAACTTGCCAGGCAAAAGCATGGGGTAACTTTTATTTACCTTGAGCCTCAGGGGGAGGGTGCTGATCGTGAAGCAGCGTTGCGCCAGATGGCTGCAGATTCTGATGTTGGATTGATTATCGGTGTCGGTATGCTGTTCAGTGAGGATATTACTGCAATTGCTTCTGAATTCCCTGATAAGAAATTTGCATGCATCGATTACATCAGTAAAACAGGAACCCGTGTCCCGGACAATCTTCAGGGAATTGTTTTTGAAGAGAAAAAAGGTTCATACCTCGCCGGAGCTCTTGCCGGGCTTGTTACCAAAACAAAAACAGTTGGATTTATCGGGGGGATGGAATCGAATATCATCAAAAAGTTTGAGACAGGTTTTATTGAGGGTGTTCATGCAGTCAATCCCGGTGCCAGAGTGATTTCCGGTTATGTAGGCATGACTGGTGCTGCATTTGTAAATCCCGCAAAAGGCAAGGAGCTTGCGCTTGGCCAGTATGGCAGGGGAGCCGACATCATCTATGAGGCGGCAGGAGCTACCGGGCTCGGGGTCATTGAGGCGGCGAGAGTAAGCAAAGGTCTTGTTATTTGCACTGATCGTGACCAGGAATCAGAAGCTCCCGGTTTTGTATTGTCAAGTATGACCAAAGCGGTTGACCGGGCAGTTTTAAAAACTGTGGAGAATGTCCTGGATGGAAGCTTTAAGGGTGGACGCGCTTCGGTATTTGGTTTAGCCGATCGTTACACGGACTATGTTTACAACAATAAAAATGCCTCGCTGATCGGCATTGAAAATCATGAGAAGGTTGAGGATATTCGCAAAAAAATAGTTGAAGGGAAAATTGTTGTCAATGAGACCGCCGTTGGACAATAATGGTTGCATTACCGATCATGGATTACTATGAATGGTCTTTGCGGTGAGCGGAAAATTGCAGTGATTGTTAATTGACTGAAGGTATATTACTGGTGAATAAAAAAATACTTGTAACCGGCGCAACCGGTTTTATTGGTTCAGCTCTTGTGAAAAAACTCGCGGTTACTTCTAATGAAGTTTCAATTATTGTCCGCAAAAGTTCAGATTTGACCTCTCTTGAGGATGTTCTTGACAAGGTCAAGCTTGTCTATGGTGACATTACCGACAGAGGCTCTCTTGATTCTGCCCTTCAGGGTATTGATTATGTTTATCACTCTGCCGGTCTTACCTATATGGGTGACAAAAAAAATGAGCTTCTTTACAAAATCAATGTTGAGGGGACTCGCAATATTTTACAAGCTTCACTTGCTGCGGGTGTAAAAAGGGTGGTGCATGTCAGCTCTATCACGGCGGTTGGCATTGCCTTCGATAAAAAGCCGCTTAACGAATCCTCTGAATGGAATTTCAAGGCTTTAGGTCTTGAATATGCAAGGACAAAACATATGTCCGAAATTGAAGTTGCTGAGGCTGTAAAAAAAGGACTTGATTGTGTTATTGTCAATCCTGCATTTGTTTTTGGCGCTGGTGATATCAATTTCAACGCTGGACGGATCATCAAGGATATTTACAATAGAAAGCTTCCGTTTTATCCGTTAGGAGGTGTCTGTGTTGTTGATGTTGAGAATGTGGCCGACACCATTATTACCGCTATGGAGATAGGAAAAACAGGCGAACGCTATATCATCGGTGGTGAAAATGTGTCATACAAGCAGCTTGCCGATACGATTTCACGGATAACCGGGGCACCGAAAGTACTCTTTCCACTTCCGTTCTGGATGGCAAGAATATTGCGGGCAATCCTTGACAAGTACAAGAACAGGAACCGTGTATCGAAACTCTTTAACCTTTCAATGTTCCGGGTTGCCTCAGAGTTTCTCTATTATGATTCATCAAAGGCGACCCGAGAATTGCATATGCGGGTTGAGCCCCATGAAAAGAGCATAATCAATGCCTTCGAGTGGTATCGCGAACGAAATATGCTTAACTGACAACCCGGCAGCTCAGACGGTTTTCGATGCAAGTGGTTTCTGAGAGAAGATCAGCATTCGTGGTGAATTATTTTCCGCAAAAATGTCACCCTGATAGTTGCCGGCAATGCGTGTGACAGAAAATCCTGCCTGTTGCAACAGAGTACAAATTTCTTCTTTCGGGTAGAGCCTTACTGATTCACTGAAGCTGAGTTTTTCGCCTGTTTGGGGAGTAATGGTGATGTTTTTTGTAATCTTGTCATCATTAAAGACCCGCTCTTCAAGTATCGTAAGGTTTGCGGATGTCCGCCTGGTCTCGGACACAAGGGTTCTCTTCAGATGAACGGGATTGATAAGGTCGAGTACGTACCATCCACCCTGTTTCAGTGCACTGTAAACCTTGCCGAGCACCACCTGGTCTTCCTCTTTTGCATCAAAATAGCCGAAACTGGTAAAGAGCTGCACGACAAGATCAAAGCGATCAATGTCGGTGATGCGGCGCATATCGCAGCAGGTAAGTTCGAGTTGAAGCTTGCAGTTCAGTGCCTCTTTGCGAGCCTCATCAAGCAGAAACGGCGAAAGGTCATTTCCTGTTACACAGTAACCGAGCCGGGCAAGTTCGTGGGCATGCCTTCCTGCTCCACAGGCTATATCGAGTATTGCGATTGTGGCAGGATCTTTATGGTCCAGCTTGGAGAGAGAGAGAATTGTGCGAATGCAGCGAGCGGCTTCATCCTGATCGCGGTGGCTGTATACTTCAAGATAGAGGGGATTGTTAAACCACGATTCAAACCAGTGAAGCGATTGGGTGGCTCCTGAACTATCGGGACTTTCTGACATGCTCTTGTGAATAGAAAGGGGTGAAAGAGGCGGGGGAATTCAGGGCATTGCATAATGCCCTGATGAAGCATCCGTGCGTTACTTATTTCGCGTAATCAGAAATTGCTTTTGCAAGAATAACCTGATCATTTTCGCCGTTTGGAATGCGGACGTTTTTCTCGATGAATTTCCATGCGTTGGTTTTTTCTGATTTAACAGAAAAAATCACCTTTGCACATTTGAAATCACTTGAACCTGATTTTTTGCCTTTATCTGCAAACGTTTGTTTCTTTGCCATGACTCGTAAAGTAGTTCTTTTGGTTAAGCTGCTGTTCTATTGTTTTCTACTCAAAATGAACATGAAAGTAATAAAAATATATCCGATAACCAAGTGATCTCATCATGAAATTACTTCTATAGAGAGCCTGATTCATGAAGTTTTCCCTTATGGAAAATCCCTGTTGCCTTTCCTTTCAGAGATCGGTTGAGAAAGGGAGTGTTTGATGATTTGGATTTCAGTGATTCCGGGGTAACTGTCCACAGGGTGTCAGGATTGATGACAGTGAAATTAGCCTGCTCTCCTTTTTTGAAAAGTATCGGTTTGAGATTAAGGATTTTGCGTGGGTTGACCGATAGCAGTTCAATGGCCCGGGACAGGGTAATCACCTTTTTATCAACCAGTTCGGTTATGGTAAGGGCAAGCGAGGTTTCAAGCCCGATAATGCCGAATGATGCCTGATCAAGAGGGCACTCTTTTTCGTGTGAGGCATGAGGGGCATGGTCTGTAGCTATGGCATCAATGGTTCCGTCCCGAAGTGCCTCCAGGATGGCATTACGGTTTTCAATGGAGGAGAGTGGCGGCTTCATGATATAATTGCCTTTCTGGTCGGCACTGAACAGATCTTCATCACTGAGGGTGAAGTGGTGCGGGGTTACTTCACAGGTGACCTGAAGTCCGTCAAGTTTTGCTTTACGGACAAGGTCAAGTGCTGCTTTTGTGCTGATATGGGCAACATGGTATCGCGGCCTTTTGAGAGGCTCATGCAGTTTGTGCTTTTCGAGGTAGTGCATCAGCAGCAGATCCCGGCTGAGCGTTATGGCTTCGGAGACATCAGGAATGCCTTTCAGACCGAGTTTTGTCGAAAACAGCCCTTCATTCATGACGGCTTTTTCGGTAAGCGACTTTTCTTCACAGTGCTGAATGATGAGGATATCAAAGTTTGATGCGTACTCAAACGCCAAGCGCATGATCTGGCTGTTCTGAATGGCTGAACCGTCATCCGATACGGCAGTGACTCCGTAAGAACGGAACTTTCCAAAAGGGGCAAGGTGTTCGCCTTTGCTTCCTTCTGTCATTGCACCTATAACTTCGAGATCTACAGGAAGCGTGGCGGAGTGATGGCGGATATAGGCTACGCCGAGCGGGCTGTCTATGACTGGTTTGGTGTTGGGCATAAGGGCAACACCGGTGAACCCGCCGGCTGCTGCTGCATGTGAACCGCTTTCAAGGGTTTCCTTGTACTCTTGACCGGGTTCCCTGAAATGGCAGTGCATATCGAAAAGCCCCGGAGCAAGTATCTGGCCGTTCAGATCAATAATCTGGTCGACAGGTGAGGCAGCTATAGTCTCTTTGCCGTAAGCCACAGTTTCGATAATCCCGTCATCATTGACTTTTATGGAACCTGTCGTATCGAGATTTTCAAGAGGATTAAGCAGCCGGCAATTTTGAAATATAAAGCTCATAGTGCTGAAATAATTATAGCGTTAGATAACCCGAAGGTGAAGGTTTACAAGCTCCCGGACGGTGTTCCCCTGAAATATAAGGTCACCGCAGCGTAATCCGTAAAGATACGACAAATAATGAATAAGCATGGTCTGAACCATCCTGATCCCACACATCAATTGTCATCCCGAACTCCTGTGAGGGATCTCTCTTCTCCCCCATCTCAGCAGAACTCAGAACTCGTCCCTCAGCACTTTTTAAATACAGTCTGGTGCAATAGTTCTGCGATCAGGAAGGGTTTCCATGTCGTATTTTATTATTTTAACTTGACGTAATGTACTGCATCTGTTCAATTTTTTTGAGGTGAAATTTATAGTCTTGATGTTGGGGAAAAGCGGATAATGCCTTACTGAATAATGGATAGCAATATGGACGGACTTGCCATGATCTTTATTGAAATCATTGGCTCTGCCATTAACTTGATATAATCTGAAACAGGGCCCCGAAAAACCCGCCATCCTCTCCTTTATCCGGGGAGATGCTTCATATGGCCCAGGAACTTGAAATTCATCAGATTGAGATAGCTATACTGCAGAAGGAACTCACTCAGACGAGGGATGAACTGGAAAAATCCCGTCATAGATACCTTGTTGATATAACCAATCTGAAAAATGCCGGGGAAACAAGCAATAAAGCGCAGGATCTCGATAAAACCATTATCTACAGTATTCCCGGTCCGTTTTATTTAATCGACACAAAAGGTTTCTTTGCCGGTTGGAATGCGTTCGATCGAGATGTCATTGCCGGAAAACCGGATAGTGAAATGGCGACTATGCAGGTGATTGAGACTGTTCATCCCGAAGACCGGGCAATCATACAGGAAAAGATTACAAACGTATTCGAGCATGGCATTGATGAAAGTGTGGAAGGGAGAATACTTCTTCGTGGCGGCCCGAAATTTCGCTGGTTCGCATTGAGCGCCAGAAGAGTAATAATTGACTGCAAACCACTTCTGATAGGCATAGGCACCGATATCACTGAACGTAAAAAAATCGAGGATGTCCAGCATTTTCTCTCTCATACAAGCTACGTTTCGCATGATGAGCCGTTTTTTAATGCCCTTGCCCGTTATCTTGCCGAGTGCCTCGACCTGGATTTTGTAAGCATTGACATTATTGAAGGGGACAACCAGACTGCAAGAACTCTTGCCGTCTGGTGTGACGGCCATTTCGAAGATAATGGGGCTTACTCTCTGAAAGATACTCCCTGTGGTAATGTCGTCAGAAAGGATTTCTGCTGTTATCCTGCAAATGTGCGTCAATCATTTCCAGGCAATCAGACACTTCAGGAATTGAATGCTGAAAGTTATGCTGGAGTAACCCTCATGGATCATTCCGGGTACCCGATCGGTCTGATTGCCGTCATCGGACGACGTCCCCTCGCCGATCAAAAAATGGCTGAAGCTATTCTGAAAATGGTTTCCACCCGTGCTGCCGGCGAACTGGAAAGAATGTTGAACGAAGAGGCTTTACGGGAAAGTGAGAAAAAATACCGGGAGTTATTTGAAAGTCTACCGATCGGACTTTACAAGATTACATTGGACGGAAAACTACTCAGCGCAAACCAGGGTTGTCTCGATCTTAGCAGATGCCCGGCATCATACAGGGATGCATGGTTTGAGCAGGATACAAGGAAATTATATGTTAACCCGGCAGATCCTGTGCGACTCAGGGATTTGATTCTGAAACAAGGTTATGTGAATAATTTTGAAGCAGAGTTCCTCCGCATGGACGGCACTACGGCCTGGCTCAGCAATACTGCAAAAATTGTGCGAGGTAAAAACGGAGATCCGGATTTTATCGCCGGTTCATTGATCGATGTCACGAAACGCAAACAGGCCGAGGATGAACTGAAAAAGCTGAGTGTTGCCATAACGCAAAGCCCCGCAGTTGTTCTCATTACCGATCCTGAAGGAAATATCGAATACGTGAACCCTGCATTTTCGATGCTGACAGGGTACAGCATCGAAGAGGTTAAAGGAAAGAATCCCAGTATTCTGCAATCAGGCATGATGCCGCAGGATGTGCATAAAAATCTTTGGGATACAATTCTTTCAGGTGAAGTCTGGCTGGGCGAAATGCACAACCGGAAGAAAAATGGCACTCACTACTGGACACAGGCGGTCGTTTCGCCAATCAGGAATGAACAGGGAAAGATCACCAATTTTGTCGCGGTCAATGAAGATATTTCTGAAAAGAAAATTCTATGGAATGACCTTGTTGCGGCTAAAGAAAAAGCCGAGGAGAGCGACAGGCTGAAAAGTGCGTTTCTTGCAAATATCAGCCATGAAATACGGACCCCTATGAACGGCATTCTCGGGTTTTCAGAACTGCTGAAAGATGCCAACCTTTCTGGAGAGGAACAGCAGGAATATCTCGACCTCATTCGGCAGAGCGGCGAGCGCATGCTCAACCTTATCAATGATCTTATCGATATTTCCCGTATTGATGCAAAGGAGATCGCACTGCATATATCCCGGATACCTCTCAACAAACTTATTTATGATCTTTATGCTTTTTTCAAACCTGCTGCTGAAAAAAAAGGGTTGCGCCTGAACTACAGCTATGGACTTCCTGACAGCGAAAGCATTATAGAAACCGATGTTAAAAAACTTGAACAGGTACTGACAAACCTTGTCCACAATGCACTGAAATTCACCGATCAAGGTGGTATCAATATCGGCTATGAGAAAAAAGACGGTATGCTCGAATTTTTTGTGTCAGATTCAGGCATCGGTATTTCACAGGAAATGAAAGAGAGTGTTTTCGACCGCTTCAGGCAGGTTAACAGCTCTCTCTCCCGTATCCATGAAGGGGCAGGCCTCGGTCTGAGCATTTCGAAGGGATTTGTTGAACTGCTTGGAGGCGAGATATGGGTTGAATCGATGGATGCCGGGGGAGCCAGATTCATGTTTACGCTTGCTTACAATCCCTGTGAATCGGACAAAAAGCTCCATCCGGATGCTGATCAGGTGATTCCTGAATCTCCATTATCGGAGCCAGGGCTGACAATCCTGATGGCTGAAGATGACGAGATAAGCTGCATCCTTTTGAAGAAATTCCTGAAAATGGACAACGTCACACTCCTGTCTGCCGGTAACGGAAAGGAAGCTGTCAAAATGGTCGGGCAACATCCGGAAATAGATCTTGTATTTATGGACGTCAAAATGCCGGTTATGAACGGATATGATGCGACTATACTTATCAAACAGATGCGTCCGGAATTGCCAGTTGTTTTTCAGACAGCTTTTGCCTCGGCAGATGAACGGAACAAAGCTGGAGAAGCCGGCTGTGATGGATTCATATCAAAGCCGGTCAAGAAAAATGAGCTTCTTGTACTGATAGAATCTCTGCTGAAGAAGTAAATCGGTCGGCGTGTGATGCTGCTATGAGTCACCTTTTATTTTCAGCATGGTTCTTAAGGGCCAGCTGAGCAGTGCGCTCGACTTCAGCCGTTTATCGATACAATAAATTGCTTCTGGCGCAATAGTTCTGCGATCAAGAGGGGGTTCCGTGTTGTATTTTATTATTTTACGCTAATGCATGTCAGGGTCATGTCGTGTATGTTCAATATTTTTTGAGGGGTAAATCTACAGGTGTGATGAGGGACGCAGAGGGTAAACCAAAGTCGGGTGCTATGGTGCGAGATGCCGGCATTGCTGAAGAAAAAGCTGTTCTCAGGGCCAGGATGCTGGCCTTAAGGCGTTCAATTCCGGAAAGTCTGCGCATTGACATGAGCATGGCTATTGCCGGGCACGTTATTGGTTTGCCTGAAATTATTGATGCTCACCATATTCATCTTTACCTTGCCATTCGTTCTTCCGCAGAAGCGGATACCGCAGCCATTATTGATCGGCTTTCAACAATGGGTAAAGAGCTGGTGGTGCCGGTTGTCATGGATGGCAATCTCGTTTCGGCGGCTTATAAGAAAGGTGATCCTGTTTTGCCGGCACAATTTGGACAGCCTGAGCCTGAGGTTGTGTCGGTTGTCGATGAATCATTGATTGATGTTGTGCTGATACCTCTCCTTGCCTTTGATGGAAGAGGATATCGTCTCGGCTATGGCAAAGGATTGTATGACTCGTTTTTGCATCGTCTTTCAGTGAAGGGAAGAAGGGTTTGCCGTATAGGTCTTGCATTCAGCCGGCAGATGGTTGATCGTGTTCCTGTCGACCAATGGGATGCTTGCCTGGATGCAGTTGTTCATGAGAATGGAATTATTCGGTTTACCTGAATATTTGTAATCGCATATGCTGACATTGATAGAAAAAAAAGGAAAGATATCTGCACCGGTACCAGAGTTGAATTTTTTTGATACTTCCCTGTATGTCAACAGGGAGTTGAGCTGGATTGATTTCAATCAGAGGGTACTTGAGGAAGCGCTTGATCCTGAAGCGCACCCGCTTCTGGAACGGGTGAAGTTTATCTCGATTTTCAGCTCAAACCTCGATGAATACTTTATGATCCGGGTTGCGGGTATTGAGGATCAGTATGAGGCTGGCCTTCAAGATCGAACAATCGATGGGCTTACTCCTGCTGAACAGCTCGAAAAGATCCGCACGATGGTTTTGCGACAGCTCACCGAGAGTTATGAGTGTTTTTATCACGACCTTCTGCCTGCTTTGAAAAAGGAGGATGTTGAGTTGCTTAAGGTATCTGAACTTTCAGCAACGAAGCAGAGGGCGTTGAGTCATTTTTTCCGGAAAGAGATCTATCCTGTGCTTACTCCACTGGCATTCGATACGGGCCATCCATTTCCTTTCATGTCGAACCTGTCGCTGAACCTCGCCATTGAACTGGAAGATGAGGAACACGGCTCGCTCAAGTTTGCCCGCGTGAAGGTCCCGAGCATTCTTCCGCGGCTTCTTAGACTTAATAATATAAAGGGTTTCAATGATGATGACGGTATCATCCGCTTTATCTGGCTTGAAGACCTTATTGAACACAATTTGTCGCACCTTTTTCCGAAGATGAGGATTACCAGGTCGCATCTGTTCAGGTTGATTCGTGATGCTGATATTGAAATCGAGGAAGATGAAGCAGGCGATCTCCTGAAGACCATTGAGCAGGGACTGCGGTCACGCCGTTACGGCAAAGTTGTCCGTCTTGACATTACGCCTGCAATGCCTCAGTCGGTAAGAAAACTGCTCATGAAAAATCTTGATGTTGCCAAAAGAAACGTTTATGAAATAGATGGAGCGCTTGGGCTTAGTTGTCTCATTGACCTTTTGAAAATTGAACGGCCGACCTTGAAAGATGAGCCATTTGTGCCAAAAAATCTGATTGAAGAACAGTTCAGTGGTGATATTTTCAGTGCTATAAGGGCTAAAGATCAGCTCCTCTACCATCCCTACGACTCGTTTCAGCCGGTCGTTGATTTTATAAACCAGGCTGCGGCTGATCCTGATGTTCTTTCCATAAAGCAGACTCTCTACCGGGTCGGAAGTAATTCACCGATTGTTCAGGCATTGATGAATGCTGCTGAAGATGGCAAACAGGTTGCAGTTCTTGTGGAGCTCAAGGCTCGGTTTGACGAAGAGAACAATATAGTCTGGGCACGTGCTCTTGAGGATGTGGGGGTGCATGTTTCCTACGGTCTGCCTGGTCTGAAAACCCATGCTAAGTTGACCCTGGTCGTTCGTCGTGAACAAAAGAAACTAAAGCGCTATCTGCATCTCGGTACCGGAAACTACAACCCTGCGACCGGAAAAATCTATACTGACTACAGTCTTTTTATTGTAAACGAACAGCTTGCCAACGAAGTTTCGGAACTCTTCAACGCCTTGACCGGATATTCAAAACATACCGAGTATAAAAAACTGCTTGTTTCGCCCATCAACACCCGAAAGCGGATTATCGAGATGATTGAACGTGAAGTTGAGTGGTGCAAAAAGGAAGGGAAAGGTAGCATAATCATGAAAATGAATGCCCTTGTGGATCCAAAAACCATCCGGGCACTCTACAGAGCCTCCTGTGAAGGTGTCCAGATAGACCTTATAGTGCGAGGCATTTGCTGCCTGAAACCTGGAATTCCCGGGATAAGCGAGCATATCCGCGTTATCAGCGTTATTGGCCGTTTTCTTGAACACAGCCGAGCATACTATTTTCATAACGGAGGGAAGGAAGAACTTTATCTCGGCAGTGCCGATATCATGCCGAGAAACCTCGATGATCGGGTGGAAACCCTTTTTCCTGTGTTTAACAAATCGCTTATTGGGGTTGTCAAATCGGATCTTGATCTTATTTTAAGCGATAACGTCAAGGCCTGGGAAATGAACCCTGATGGCTTATACGCAAAGATTACTAATGGTGAACCGAAAGTGGACAGTCAGGCTCTCTTTTTAACACGATCAGTCTTTAAATGGAATTATGTAAATTCAAAGTAAACAACCTATGAAAATTGCTGTTGGTAGCGATCATGCAGGGGTCGAATTAAAGAAAGCTGTTATTGCCTGGCTTGAGAGTAATGGCCATGAAAGTAACGATATGGGGCCCTATACTGAAGAGTCGGTTGATTATCCCGATTATGCCCGCAAAGTTGCCATAGCGGTTGCTGATGGACTTTATGATCAAGGGGTTCTGCTGTGTGGAACCGGTATCGGGGTTTCAATTTCAGCAAACAAGGTTAAAGGTATTCGTGCTGCGCTTTGCTGCAACCCGGAATTTGCAACACTTGCCCGGCAGCATAATAATGCCAATATTATCTGTTTATCGGCTCGCTTCAGCGATAAAGAGGCGATTGAAAAAAGTCTTTACAATTGGTTTGCCACTGATTTTGAAGGTGGCAGGCATGAACGAAGAGTGAATAAAATTGAACCATGTTGCTGAATGAAAGCATAGAGAGTTGTCTTGTTGTACACTATCCGTTTTTTACGGATGATGCTGATGTTGCTGATGTGATTGCCTCCATGCGGGAAGGCGGTTTGGAATGCGTGCCTGTCGTGCATGATGGGAGATTTCTGGCAATGCTGACCCTACTTGACCTTTTACCGATTCTGCAGTCCGTAAAAAAGAGTCGTCAGCGCCTGAGGGATTTAAAGCTTGAGCAGTCAGGAAGTATCGGGCGTAATGAGCATCTTTTTGATGTTTTTTCAAGGATAGGTTCTTTTCGTGGAACTCTCATCCCTGTATCGGATGAGGATGGTAACTATGTTGGTGTTATTCAAAAAGGGACTCTTTTTGAAAAAATTGCCACAGTTTTTCATTTGGGTGATGTTGGAATGACCCTTGAACTGGATATACCGGCATTTGAGCTGAAGCTCTCCGAGGTCATTGCCACACTTGAAAAAAACGATGCGACCGTGTTGAGTTTCGGGATGTATCGCAGGAGTGCTGAGAGTGATGGGATGGTTGTATCCTTCAGGGTTCAGACCCATGACCTCTTTCGGCTTGTGAAAAATCTGGAAAAATACGGTTATTCTATTCGATACACTTCTGCTTTTTTTACAGAGAGAGCTGATGAACTCAGAGAGAAGGCACTTGAGTTTATTCATTTTATGGATATGTAGGGAGATGAACGCCATCCAGGGAACAGTAACATTTCCTTAACGTTGGAATCCAATGTCAATAGAGAACTTTACCGCGCTTGCCGCACGGATTCGGCAGTGTGCCGCAGAGATTTATCCTGAAGTTATCGCCTTGCGCAGGGATATTCATCTTCACCCTGAACTCTCTTTTGAGGAGGTAAGGACTACAGCGCTGATAACCGACTATCTTCTTGGTCTCGGTATTACACCTGAACCCCCTCTGCTTAAGACAGGAGTTGTCGCCCTGATCAAGGGGGGGAATGTGTCCGGCAAGGGTACTCTTGTTGCATTACGGGCAGATATTGATGCCTTGCCGCTGAATGAGGAGAACTTGCACGACTTCTGCTCGCTTGAAACTGGAAAAATGCATGCATGTGGTCATGATATGCATGCTGCCATGCTTCTTGGCGCAGCCAAAATCCTTGCTGGAATGAAAGATGAGCTTGAGGGGGATGTGCTTCTGATTTTTCAGCCCGGCGAAGAAAAAACGCCCGGAGGAGCAAAACCTTTGCTTGATGCAGGTCTTTTCAAGCGATTCAATCCATCGGTTATTATCGGGCAGCACTGTTTTCCCAATGTCGCAACTGGAAAAGTGGCCTTGTGCAAAGGGAGTTTTATGGCGGCTACCGATGAGTTGTACTTTACGATAACAGGGCAGGGGGGCCATGCGTCTGCTCCCCATAAAGCAGCTGATCCGGTGCTTGCTGCGGCTCATATCATCACCGCTGCCCAGCATCTTGTAAGCAGGGTTGTTCCGCCTCATGAGCCTGCTGTTGTGTCTATTGCGTCAATTCATGGTGGTAATGCTCCTAATGTAATCCCGAGGCAGGTAACCATGTCCGGCACGATGAGAACCATGAATGAGGAGTTGCGGGCGTTGCTTCAGGAGAGGCTGCAAGAGACGGTAACTCATGTGGCTGAAGGACTTGGCGTCAAGGGGGAAGTTGAAATCAGGAAAGGTTATCCAGTATTGTTTAACGATCCTGCTGTTACTGAACAGGCGGCCATTGTGTGCAGTGAGTATCTTGGCAGCGACAATGTGCTTGAAAGTGAGCCAATCATGACGGCCGAGGATTTTGCATACTTTCTTCAGGAGTGTCCTGGTACATTCTGGCAGATCGGCACGGGAACGCCGCTTACTGAAAAAAGCAATACCCTGCACTCTCCAACCTTCAATCCTGAGGAACGCGCTCTTGAAACTGGCAGTGGTCTGCTTGCTTTTGCAGCAGTCCGGTTTCTTCGAATGTTTCAGCCATCATAAATAAAAAAGGCGCCAAGCGGCGCCTTTTTTATTTGAAGACTTTTCTTACTGCCGGAATTATGCTTTTCCGTTGGAGCCAAGGACGTTGTTGATTTTGTGGACATAGAGTTTTTTGAGAGCATCCCGGGCAGGTCCAAGATATTTTCTTGGATCAAACTCTTCCGGCTTTTCATCCAGAACTTTACGGACAGCAGCAGTCATGGCAAGACGACCATCGGAATCAATGTTGATTTTACAGACAGCCGACTTGGCAGCAAGGCGAAGCTGATCTTCGCTGATACCGATTGCATCTTTCAGTTTTCCACCGTGCTCATTGATAATTGCTACCAGTTCCGGTGGAACCGAAGAGGCGCCATGCAGAACGATCGGGAAGCCGGGGATTCGCTTTTCGATTTCATGAAGGATGTCGAGACGGATTTTTGGATCTTCACCCGGCTTGAATTTGAATGCGCCGTGTGATGTGCCGATAGAAATGGCAAGGCTGTCGACTCCGGTTTTTGCAACAAAGTCTTCAACTTCTTCGGGCTGAGTATAGGTGTGGTGAGCGGCAGAAACATCATCTTCAATACCTGCAAGCACTCCAAGTTCTCCCTCAACAGTCACATCAAATTGATGTGCATAAGCGACAACTTTTTTGGTCAATTCGATGTTCTCTTCATAGGGAAGATGTGAGCCATCAATCATGACTGAAGAAAACCCGGACTCGATACAGTCTTTGCAGAGTTCAAAGCTGTCGCCGTGATCGAGATGGAGAACTATAGGGACAGGTGCTCCGAGTTCAGCGGCATAAGCTACAGCTCCTTGAGCAAGGTATCGGAGAAGGGTTTCGTTAGCATAGCTTCTGGCTCCTTTAGATACCTGAAGAATAACTGGAGATTTTGTTTCGGCACAGGCAAGTATAATGGCCTGCATCTGCTCCAGGTTGTTGAAGTTGTATGCTGGAATCGCATACCCCCCAGTGACAGCGTTTTTAAAAATTTCCCGACTGTTACAAAGGCCTAATTCTTTGTAACTGATATTTTTCTTTTCCATTGAAAAGCTCTCCGTTTATTATTATTATGTGCCGTATTTTCTACTAAGAAAACCATCCCGTAACGACATACTTAACGTCTCCAAATATAGTTATAAATTTTCTCCCATTCAATTCAGCTTGGGAGCTGTTGCAGAACCTTTGATCATCATACACTAAAATGTTTAGAAAAAGTCTGCTTCTCACCGTTGTTCTCCTGGGAAGTACTGAGTCTCTGTTTGCCGCAAACGCTGTTACATCTGCGCATCCTGAACCTGTTATTATCTTTAAGCCCTCCGCGGCGGAGCAAGAGGCTGGCAAATACATCACTCAAAACCTTTTACTTAATCATTATAGAAAGGTATCGGTCAATGACTCTCTTTCTCAGCAGATATTTAATCGTTACCTCGATAATCTTGATGGCACAAAAAGCTACTTCGTGGCAAGCGAGGTGGAAAGCCTGAGAAAGATTTTTGGCGCCAGGATTGATAAAGAATTTCTTGCTGGAAAAGCAAATTCCGGTTTTGGCATCTATAACTTTTTTCTTAAAAGAGCGAAGGAGAAGATGCGGTTTATGAGGGCTGCATCAGATACCATTCATTTCAATTTTTCAGTACCTGAAACTATTGACCTTGACCGCAAAACTGACCCGTGGCCAGCAGACCGCCGCCAGCTTTATGATCTTTGGAAAAAAGAGCTGAAATATCAGTGGCTTAATCTTAAATATTCAGGTGAAAGCAGCCCGACTGTTCGGGGAGCCCTGGAAAAAACGTTTACAAACCGCCTGAACCTCCTGAACCACCAGAAGCCTGAAGATGCTTTTCAGGCTTACATGTCGGCGGTTACAACCTCTTTTGATCCGCATACGAGCTATTTTTCTCCCGACGAGTTTGAAAACTTTCAGATCGACATGAGCCGTTCTCTTGAGGGAATAGGTGCCAAACTGCAGACAGAGGGAGAGTATACCGTTATCAATGAGGTTATTCCGGGAGGTCCTGTTTTTAAAACCAATCTCTTGAAAAAGGGAGATAAAATTATTGGCGTTGGTCAGGGTTTGACGGGTGAGATAGTTGATGTTCTTGGATGGAGAATCAATGATGTTGTCAAGCTCATCCGGGGGAAGAAAGGTACCATTGTTCGCCTTAACGTCCTTCCTGCAACTCAGGCAGGTCGTGGGCCGGCAAAAACAGTGCAACTCCTGCGGGACAAGGTTGATCTTGAGGAGCAGGCCGCAAAAAAAAGCATCATTCAGGAAGGTGGCAGGAAAATCGGTGTTATTACCTTGCCATCATTTTACCTTGATTTTGACGCCCAGCAAAAAAATGCCGTTAATTATAACAGCACCAGTCGTGATGTGGCTCGTATTCTGAATGAACTCAATGCCGAACATGTTGACGGTGTTGTGATTGATCTTCGTGATAATGGTGGAGGTTCGCTTGAAGAGGCTGTAAATGTTACCGGACTCTTTATTACAACAGGACCAGTAGTACAGGTCAGTAATGCGACTGGCGGGAAAATGGTGCTCAGGGATGAAGATCGTCGCATACTTTATAATGGACCTCTTGCAGTCCTTGTCAACCGTTACAGTGCTTCAGCTTCTGAAATTTTTGCAGCGGCAATCCAGGATTATGGCCGGGGTATTATTGTCGGAGAGAGAACATTTGGAAAGGGGACTGTGCAAAGCCTTGTCAAACTGACCAGACCGTTTACGTTTTTTGGAAAGAAGCCTGACCTTGGAGATTTAAAGCTTACTGTTGCAAAGTTCTACAGGATTTCAGGAGGCAGCACTCAGCATAAAGGAGTCGTGCCTGATATTTTTATGCCATCCCTGATTGATACCTCTTCGATTGGCGAAGATACCTATACAAGCAGTCTTCCCTGGAGCACTATTTCAAAGGCATTTTACCGATCAACGACAGAGATCAATCTGGAAGAGATTGGTGTTCTGAAGAAAAAATTTCAGGAACGGTCATTGAAAAGTCATCAATACCAGGCTTATTTGCATGATGTGAGTGTTCTTAACCAGATTCGGAAGAGAAAGATCACCTCACTTCAGGAAGCTGCCTTCAAGTCGGAAATAGAAACGATCAAACAGATCGAAAAACAGTGGGCACTGGCTCCCGACTCAGTTAAAAGTCTGAACAAGGATATTCTGATCAACCAGTCAGCGGCGATTGTTTCTGATATGGCAGAGCTTAAGGCAATAGAACGTCACACAGTAGTGAGGACATCATCACCTGTGTTGAATTAAAGTTGCTTTCTGGCCTCTTCGATCTGGAAAGCAACTGAGTCGAATGAACAGCAGCCGTGTGTCTTTTTTGAATTCACGCTGCTGTCAGGCTTGAGGTAATCGTAGATGTCCTCACCAATGACGTCGGAGAACTCCCTGAACTTTTCGACAGGAATGTTCGGCAGAGTAACATCTGAAGCAATGCTCCATGTGACAATTTTCCCCGTAATGCGGTGAGCGTCGCGGAAGGGGATCTGTTTGCCGACAAGATATTCAGCTATTTCTGTAGCAAGGCTGAGATCCTCTGAAGTCAGTTTAGCCAGCCGTTCCTCTCTCAGCGTCGTATGCTCCAGAAGCTTGGCAAATATTTTCACACTGGACACTGCGGTTTCAGCACTGTCGAAAAGTGGCGGTTTATCTTCCTGCATATCGCGGTTGTAGGAGAGTGGAAGGCCTTTCATGATGGTAAGCATCGAAACAAGGTTTCCGTAGACCCGTCCTGTTTTACCCCTGACAAGCTCTGCAATATCGGCATTCTTTTTCTGCGGCATAATCGATGACCCTGTAGCGAATGCATCACTGATGTTCAGGTAGCCGAATTCGTAGGAGCTCCAGAGGATAAGATCTTCGGCAAACCGCGAGAGATGCATCATGATCATGGAGCAGTCGGAGATAAATTCAATCACGATATCCCGGTCGCTTACAGCATCAATACTGTTTGAGAAAAGATCATCAAAGCCAAGCAGTACGGCAGTCCTGCGGGCATTGAGCGGAAGGGTGCTGCCGGCAAATGCTGCTGCTCCAAGCGGTGAGATATTCACCCGTTTCAAAAGGTCGGCAAGGCGCTGACGGTCACGAAGAAACATATTGAAATAGGCCAGGTAGTAGTGGCCGGCCGATATTGGCTGGGCACGCTGCAGGTGGGTATAGCCGAAAATGATGGTCTCGCGGTATGTTTCTGCTTTTTCAACAACTACCGTCAACAGAGTACCAAGCGCTTCCTGGAGTTCGCCAATCTGCCGGCGCATGTAGAGGCGGGTATCGGTTGCAACCTGGTCGTTACGGCTCCTGCCGGAGTGGAGTTTGCCGGCTGCGGCTCCTATTTTTTCCTTAAGCCGATTTTCTATAACCGTATGGATATCCTCATCTTCCCAGTGTGGTACAAGCGTGCCGCTGGTGAGCTCCTCCTCAATTTCCCGCAGGCCGTCAATGATTTGGCGAGCCTCATCGTTGCTCACAATATTCTCTTCTGCAAGCATGGTGACGTGAGCTATTGAGCCCTGAATATCCTCTCGATAGAGCTTTTTGTCGACATGAACCGAAGAAGAATAGAACAGTGCATCCTGATCAAAAGGCTCTGAAAAGCGGCTCTGCCAGAGCAATTCTTTTTTCTGGGTCATAAGAGGTTTTGGTTATAGAGCGTATTGGTGGAATGAAACTGCCGGAAAATAATAAAATCAAAGCAAAAAGAGGCCACTTGATGGTGATGAAGAGGAATATGGTCAACTCTCAGGCTTTTTTGACGAATTCCGATTTCAATTCCATCTGACCGAAGCCTTCGATCTTGCAGTCGATGTTATGGTCGCCGTCGATAAGGCGGATGTTTCTTACTTTCGTACCGCCCTTCAGCACCGATGACGCTCCCTTGACCTTGAGGTCCTTGATCACCGTCACGGTATCGCCATCCTGCAATACATTGCCATGCGCATCCTTCCAGACGCGATTTTTTTCTGACGCAGGGTCTGCAGTGTTGCTCCATTCGTAGGCGCACTCAGGGCATGCAAGGAGGGTGCCAACTTCGTAGGTGTATTCCGAGTTGCATTCCGGGCAGTTTGGCAAGGTGCTCATGATGTTCCTTTTTCAAGATTTTTCGTGAATGAATTTTGCGATAAAATAATGATTTGCTGCAATGCTCCTACTAAAAAGATTCAGTGCTTCCTGAGCCCACTCAACATGAATACCATGGATGCGCTGCCTGAAAATAAATTGCAGCATCGTCAACCTTATCGGCTTCAACCATTAAAAAACTCACTCTTCCTTCTGCCTGGAGGCGGTTTGTGTTGAGGGGTTATACCTTCCTGCCATCAGGATTGCGGCGAAGCTTGTGGCCGGGTATCAAAGTAAGAGAAAATCCCTTGACAGCAGGCGAGACGCATTATTACTATTGGAAAATAATTTATACATTTCATGTGTATGCGTCAGCATAATTATGTAGGCTCTTCGGCGAATTTCGTGAGAAACAGCAAAATTCAAACAATCAAGGCTGACTTTCGCCACAAGAGGCGGGGAATGCAGCACTGAGAAATTAAATCATTAACTTCCTGTAAGGGTATTTATCATTTCCACCATCGCTCAGGAATGGAGTCAATCAGATTATTTCTTCTTGATATTATTTTGAATCTTGACCACCCGCACCAATGGATCAGCTTATAAAATCAAGTGCTTATTTAAATCAAATTCCAGCTAGCATTATTATTACCGACTCTTTTGGTAATATTGAATACGTGAGCTCTCTGTTTACTGAGCATACCGGGTATTCCAATGATGAAGTCATTGGCCAAAATCCCCGTATTCTCCAGTCAGGACTGATGCCGAAGGCTCTCTATGAAAATCTCTGGCAAACAATTCTTTCGGGCAGGGTGTGGCATGGAGAATTGCAGAACAAAAAGAAAAGCGGTGAACTCTTTTGGGAGAAAGCAGTTATTTCAGCCATTCAGAATGATGGTGTGATTACCAATTTTTTGGCGATAAATGAAGATATCACTGCCGAAAAGCAACTCAGGGATGAGTTGATTGCCTCTAAAAATCAGGCAGAAGAGAGAGATCGACTGAAATCCAGGTTTCTCCATAATATCAGCCATGAGATCCGCACTCCGATGAATGGTATTCTCGGCTTTGCACATCTGCTGAAAAATCCTCATTTATCAAGAGAGGATATGGTTTTATATACAGATATTATACGTATAAGTGGTGACCGTTTAATGCGTCTTATAGACAATTATTCTGTTATTTCCTCTCTTGAAGCCGATGAGACGAAGGTAGAGATAATCCCAACTGCGCTTAATGAGCTTTTGCGTAATCTCTATGCTTCATTCAATCCTGCAGTGACCAATAAAGGACTGCTTTTTAACTATAGCATTTCTCTCTCTGAAGAGAATAGTTTTATTGAAACCGATAGTGGCAAGCTGTCCAGGATATTGACCAACCTGATTCAGAATGCAATCAATTTCACCCGTAAGGGGAGGATTGACTTCGGCTATACCCGAAAAGAAAATTTCCTGGAGTTTTATGTCAGCGATTCCGGAATAGGTATTCCTGCTGACCAGACAGAAAAAATTTTCAAAGCCTTTTACAGTATTGAGAGCATTTCGTCCAGCGG
>CAIXLG010000096.1 GCA_903920215.1 uncultured Chlorobiaceae bacterium | reverse complement strand
TGCTCAAATCCAAGTTATAAAATGCTCGGGAAATTAGGACCTATCTCAATCCGTTCAATAGCATTGAATAGCAAAAGTCTCAATTCACTGTCAAAACTGTAGAGAGCAACAACATCCTCGAAACGGCTGTTCGTTTTAAAGAGATGATTGACTTTATCGGCCTGCATTGGCCACCAATAACCAGCAAGCCGATAATAACTGATGTTGTTGAGATAATGTTCAGCTAGAGACTCATCTCCTATGAGCAAGCCTCTTGACTTCAGTAACTGTATCTGATCCTTAACCGGAATGGTCGGCTTGTGGTAATGCATAAACATAAATAAAAAAAGGCCTCACGGATTCATGAACCCGTAAGGCCTAAGCAAAAGACTTACCCTGGTACGCTGTTCTTACGGGAAGCGTGATAAGTACTATTGTCTCAATTATAAAAAAAATAACATTGATTCTATAAATCTTTTCACAGATAAGTTCGCTAACACCAAGTCGGTTCTCCCCTGCCAATATTCTGTGGCGCCTTTATTATTCTTCATAATGGCCATACAATATTACATTAATTATACGTAATAATAAAACAGTTTCAGAAATATCATCACAGTGTAGTCTTGTTAACTACCCATGAAAAAGCACAAACTCCGACCACGTGAGCACCTCCGAGGTATGCACCAAATTTTGATCTTCTAAGCCATAAATATTCGACGAGCCGCAAGAATATCCTCATAATCTTTTATCGTCATCCCGAAACGATTCCCCTTGTCATCCCGAAACGATTCCCCTTGTCATCCCGAAACGCAGTGAGGGATCTCTCTTCTCTCCTCATCCCGCCGCCCCCATCATTTTATCAGTCCTATAGACCCCATTTGTCGTATAGGTCCTATTCCTCTTTTTGATTGCCGCTGCCGTTTGCAACTCTTTCCTCGTCAATCGCTCCTCCGCACCCGGCACAACGATCCGAGGCATTTATACAATTTTCAGATTCAGACAATCACCGATGACTATATTCGTGCAGGCTTAAAAGCCGGAAGATTTGCCGCTTCAGATGCACTTCAGCCCTGGCTGATTTATGGAGGTAACTCTTCATTCGAGCGGAGCGGGGTGTCGGTAATGAGCTGGTGCGACATCGCAAAATGGGCAGAGCCTACCCTCACCCAGCCTTAAAGGAAGACGGCAAATACCTCATGCCTGCCAACGATGAATTCAAGCAGAATGATGATATGATTGAGAATATTGACAAGGAGCTGAATAAGGCGAAGGCGCAAATGGTTTCGGCTGTTGCTAAGTAACTAATCTTATAAGAGATAATTGACTCAGCTTTAAGTATTGTATGTTTTACAACAAATTATTGGCGATAAAAAAGAGAACTTTACTCTCTGTAATTATATAATCACTTGGCCCCCTGCTATATCAATTTGTCTCGTTTAGGCCCTTGGTCCCGGTAATAAATCCAATGGTTTACAAGTTTACAGCAAGTCCAAACTGGACAGAATAATACTTTTGTCCAGTTCCATTAGTTTTGTTTTCCTGCTCTTTGTTTGAAGTGCAGAATACAAATCACGATAAATACGAGAAGAGCAGCCGACGCAGAATAGCGACTTAACGCTAAACCGCCCGAAGAAAGTGGCTTGTCAAGAAAATCGCCAAGCGTAGCACCAAGGGGACGAGTGATAATGAACGCTGACCAGAATAATATGGTTCGAGAAATTTTTGTCCAAAAATATGCAGCAACAATAAGCGTCAATAATCCACTGAATATGGATGCTCCCCCAACATAGCCAAGACCAGCTGTGTCAGCCGTCCAATCGCCGAGAGCAGTGCCTAATGTTTGGGAGAACATAATTGTCACCCAGTAGAATATTTCGGCTTTCGGTGAATTAATTGCACTAACCGATACTGTGCCCATTGACCTATACCAGATAGACAAAGATGCCACTAACAGACACAACAACAATGAGGAGCCAGCAGCATAGCCAATTCCCAAAGAACGATCGGTAAAATCCGCCAAGGTTGTGCCGACGGTTGTTGTAGCAATAATCGTTGTCCAGTAAAGGAACGGATGAAAGTTTTCTGCTTTAGTTTGGGCAACAACGGCAATAAAAAACAGTACTGCAAAAATAGCCGTCCCAAACAGATACCCAAGGTTCATCGACATTGATACGGCATCGCCACCAGTTTCGCCCAGTGTAGTGGCCGCAATCTTAATAATCCAAAAAACCAGAGTAACTTCTGGAACCTTGCTCAATTTAATCGCAGAAACTTCCTTCATAAACAAAACATTTATCTACGTTTTCCCTTCCAGTGCCGAGTCCAGAGCCAGTCAGAATGCGGACCTTTATTTTTATTTTCCTGAACCCGACCTGTTCCAGCTTCTACACCAACATCTTAAGTGGTTGAGATGACAAAAAAAATGGTGGGATTGAAAAGGAGGAAATTACTTGCAATGCCCGGGAGTACGTGCTAACCGGTTTGTAATTCAGGTCTTTGTTTCGGGCCATATCTTGTTGCATGCTTTGCGGTATACTTCAAGGTGATGTTGTGTCAGGCAGCAAAAGATAATCTCTTGAACGCTTGTTTCTTCTTTTAGAAATCCTGACACAACCCGAACGGCGATGTCTGCGGTTTTGTGAACCTGAAATGCATAGCTACCGAAGCCTGATGAGGGAAAGGCGATCGAACGAAGTCCGTATTCGTCAGCACAGAGAAGTGCGTTATAAAAACATAAAGAAAGCCAAAGTGGCATATCATTCTCTTCTCTTTCATAGACTGGGCCAACAGCATGAATAACATATTTAGCGGGCAGGTTATATCCATTGGTAATTTTTGCCTGTCCAGTGCGGCAGCATCCGAGTCTGTTGCATTCTTCCTGCAGACCTGATCCTGCCGCAAGGTGTCTCGCTGCATCGACCCCGCTTAAGTTACATTCCTCCCTGCCAAGAAGCCATGGATTAGTGGCATTGACAATTGCATCAACCTTGAGGCTGGTTATGTCGCCGGTAAAAACACTGATAACCGGAGATGAGTTATTGGGTGCTGCCATTGAGATGCGCTGCTATATAATTTTACAGGAAATAACAGCGTCTTCATCATAGGAATAAATAGCGCATAACCGATGATATCCATCGGCAATGATGACCTTCCCATGCACTGTATCACGCACTAAAAGAAGGGGTGCGATTTCCTGACCGGACTCTATTTTCCGACGATCTGTTTCAACATGAGAATTGCTGACTCCAAGCAAGGAAAGTCCCGATGCCCTGAAAATGTCTTTCGATTTAAATTTGGAGATCGGGGCCTTTTTCAATTTTTTCACCATTACTTTTGCGACAGATTCTGCAAACAGTATGCTTAAAAACGATTTTGCTGCCGGATAATCATGTTCTTCAGGCTCACTCAACCATGTGATTTCAAAGTTTTTCTTTGCCATTAGTGTTCCTCCGGTTTTTTATTGGTTTAAAAACGCATCGAGATGCATAAAGCAGAAAACAGATGATAATTATGAAAACCACTGCTTCCTGTATGAGTATCCTGGTTAATGGATACGCAACGCTGTATTGCTTTTTTAAATATACCATAACAGATGTCATTCATATCCGAGCGGTATATCCAAAAATCTTTTATCATGTGAATTGAACATATCCAAAACAGAACGCATGTTTTTCCGTTACTCCGTCAGAGCTATCCCGATAACTGATGAGAGTGATCAATTGCCTGGTGTTGTATCTTACCATGACATCAAAGGGATCAAACCACGATTGGATTAATAATGTTTAAAAAAGTTACGTTCATTATCACAGCACTCTTTTGTGCTGTTCCAGCTTTTGCAGCAGCTCCTATAGTTACCGATGATACAGGAACCCAGGAAAAAGGGAAATACCAGTTTGAGGTTGATTATGCCGGAGGAGTTACGAAACAGTATCCCGGCCAGCAGATTGCCACAACGCTGACCTATGGAGCTCTTGATAATGTCGATCTGATTCTCTCCATTCATTATAATTGGCATACCATCGTCTGGGAAGGAAATCCCCTTAACACGTATGATGGAGTCAATGATACGTCGCTCCAGGTCAAATGGAGATTTTTCGATGCAGGGGTAAAAGGACGACTGAACAATGCAACGCCACCGACAACGGTTCTCGCTGGTATTACCACAAGATTTTAACAGAATTGATTCGGCCTGTTATTGATGCGTTTTACCCAATGGCAGGTTCAAATTCGAATAACTACAACAGCAAAACATTATGAAAGTAATTGCTGCAGGCCGGGTTGCACGGTTATGGATGATGGTATTCTTTGCCGGTTTAAGCATGGTTTCTATTCCCTCAATCTCCTCTGCTGCAAAGATTGGCGACAATTTCGGCGGGGGCGTTGTGTTTTATGTCGATGGCAGTGGCCAGCACGGTCTTATTGCCGCAAAAACAGATTTGCAGGGTCACTCTTCTGGAAAGGATGATGGGCTTTTTACCTGGAATGATGCTAAAACAGCCTGCAGTAAGCTGGTTATCAACGGGTACAAAGACTGGATTTTGCCGAACAAATTGCAATTGAATCAGCTCTATAGTAAGAAATTTGCTGTTGGTGGGTTTGCAACAAGCTTCTACTGGAGTTCGTCGGAAGGCATCGCAGGCGATGCATGGCTGCAGCACTTCAATAATGGCGGCCAATACCAGTACAATCATGCGGACGCCAATCGAGTTCGGGCAGTACGGGCGTTTTAACTATTGAAATTTTACCTCAGTTGCCCCCGTTCCATTTTATTCTCACTTGAATCCACTTCAACACTTTAAACGTATCGGTTGCGGGATTTTCCATTTGTAAATGCTCCCTGCCATATACTTTCATCATCTCTTCATAACCATCGTAAGTTCCTAAAATTGACCCTTGAGCCATCCTTCCTGAGTAATCTGTTGTTTTTTGTTCAAGATATCGCCAGTTGTCATGAAAGTCGGCATAGATGATTTTTATCTTCGAAAACACAGGAATCTTTTTTCCTGTCATGACAGGCTGAACATAATTCTCTAATACGGTGAACTCCCCTGTTCCATTATCAAAATGGATCGAATCCGTGTCCACATACATACGGAGAAACCTTCAGTGAATACCTGAAGGAGATTAAGGGAACAAAACAGGCTGATGATGTTCTTTAATAAAAGAGTCAGCTTGATAATGTCTCCTCACAATTAATG
>CAIXLG010000095.1 GCA_903920215.1 uncultured Chlorobiaceae bacterium | reverse complement strand
GCATGGTCACGCCATCTTTAAACAGCTCGATATCACCCCGAAAACGGTTGATAATAACTCCTTTAACCAGGTTCCTGTCTTCCGGCGGAATGATGGCAAGGGTTCCGGCAACCTGCGCAAAAACTCCACCCCTGTCAATGTCGGCAACAAGAATCACGGCCGCACCTGCAGCTCTGGCAGTTCTGAAGTTTACAAAATCCCTTGCATAGAGATTCATCTCAGCGCAGGAGCCGGCCCCCTCAATAACCACAAGTTCATGCTTGAGCATCAGGCGCTCCAGACTCTCCATTGCAGCTGCAGCCCAGACGGTTGTATCCCTGAAATACCCCTGTGCCGTCTCGGTAGTGCAGACCTTACCCTGCAGCACCACCTGTGCGCCGGTATCGGAATTCGGCTTGAGAAGCACGGGGTTCATGTCAGCCGTGGGCACAACCCGGGCAGCCTCGGCCTGGACAATCTGCGCCCGGCCGATTTCATACCCGTCAGGCGTAACACCTGAATTGTTCGACATGTTCTGCGCCTTGAAGGGAGCAACATCGACACCTGCATTGCTGAAAATCCTGCACAGTGCAGTCGCAACGATGCTTTTACCAACATCCGAACCAGTCCCCAATACTGCAAGGGGGCGGAATTTTTTTTGTTGCATTACCATGTTTCGTGATGAACCAGAGAGTCAAGCTCCATCCTCGGTAGCCATCCAGCCTGCTCAAGCTCTGGTGTTGTATGAAAAAAGCTTACATAACCAATCGCAAGATAGGCAACCGGCACAATTTGCGCAGGAATGCCGAGCGCAGAGCGGATATGGTCGTGATGGATAATGCTAACCCAACCGACACCAAGGTTTTCGGCTCTTGCTGCAAGCCAGAGATTCTGCACAGCACAGACTGAGCTGTAGAGATCCATCTCAGGATTGGCGGTTCTGCCGATTACCACTTCTCCGGTACGCGAGCGGTCACAGGTAATACAGATACCAAGCGGCGACTCCATAATCCCTTCAAGCTTGAACGAGCGGTAGCTTTCCTGCTTTTCACCGCTGAACTTCTCCGCCGCCTCGGCATGAGCTGTCTCAAAACCATCTTTGACCTTCCTGCGCACCTCTGGATCTTTCACTACGATAAAATCCCACGGTTGCATAAACCCTACGCTTGGTGCATGGTGGGCCGCATCGAGCAGCCGAGCTATAACCTCTTCCGGAACAGCGTCCGGCAAAAACTGCCCCCTGACGTCACGACGACTGTAAATCACCTTGTAAAGAGCCTTTCTTTCCGCTTCACTGATGGTCATATTCATAACAAGTTGTTTTGTGATGAGAAAAGAAACTCCATTAAAAAGAAACCTTTATACCCGCATAGGCTGACCTGCCGGGAGTAGCATATCCCCAAGCCTCTTCATAATAACAGTTAAACACATTGTCGACCCTGCCATAAAGCTCAATCTTGTCGGTCAACTGATAAGATCCTGTCATGTTCATAAGAAAATAGCTCGGAAGCTGGCCAGTGGTTTTTCCCTCAACACCATGATCTATTCGAGTTCCAACCCACTGCATGTTGGTGCTGACCTTCAGCTTTGATGATACCTTTCCTGTTCCCGTAATCCCGACCTTGTTTTTAGGACGTCTAAGCAGTTCACTGCCAAGGGGATCAGCGGTAAATGTATATGTATAATTACAGGCAAGCAGGAGCTGTTCAATCGGCTTCCATTCAACAAAACTCTCCACACCTGAGGTTTTTGTCAGGCCTGCAACTTGTGCATAGGTGTAGGTTGAAAGATTAAAATCAATACGGTTATCAAAATCCATCCGAAAATAGGTTGCCCCGAACTTAAGACGATCAGAAACCTTTTGCTCAAATCCGGTATCCCAGCCGGAAGTTGTTTCAGCGGTAAGTTGTGTGTTCCCATAAGGCGAAAAGAGCTCATAGAGAGAGGGAGCCCTGAAGCCGGTACCATAACTGAACTTCAGAACAGTATCATTAATGGTGTGGGATGGTGCGACCCTGTACGTTGTCTTGCTGCCAAACTTTTCGTTATCCTCATAGCGCAAACCGCCAACGACATTCAGTCCGCCAAGACGCCACTGGTCCTGCACAAAAACACTGTTCGAACCAACTCCATTGTCAAGCAGGGATGCATACGTACCAAAATTCTGGTTGATCATGCTCTCCTGCTGGTAATTCAACCCGACAGACACCGTATTGTTTTCTTCTACAGCAACATCCCCCTGCCAGCCTATTTCGTAGCGATGTCCATTAAACTTGCTTGACACAACATCACTGTTCAGATAGCTCCTGTCCTGATCGTAAACATTATAGTATACCGTTGAAACAAGGGGCTTATAGTTCATTTTCAGCGCAATACGACCACTGAACTGGTTAGAGCCCTGATTAAGACCGGGTGTATCAGATCCGCTGTTATCATACGCAACATCAGCTTTCGTATATCGGAGAACTGTTTCAAGGGAGGTATGTTCATTCAACCGTAAGCCGAAGTTTCCCGACAGTGTGGTATTTTCATACCCATCTTTTTCAAAAACCTTTCCTGTTGGATTTATCCAGCCATTGTGTTGATCAACTGCTGAAAAACCCTCTGTTTTTAACCGTGAAACCCCGGCTGAATAGTTCAGAATACCCTGCTGACCGTTTGTCCCCGCATAGGCTTTGTATGTTCCATAGGATCCTCCTTCTAAACCTGCAAACGACTGAGGCGTTGACGAACCCTTTTTGGTA
Source organism: uncultured Chlorobiaceae bacterium (assembly GCA_903920215.1). GTDB lineage: Bacteria > Bacteroidota > Chlorobiia > Chlorobiales > Chlorobiaceae > Chlorobium. The sequence goes on along the minus strand of CAIXLG010000095.1, from coordinate 341 downwards.
ATAATATTGATAACCCCTGCTGATGCATTGGATCCATACAAAAAGCTGACAGTGCCACGTACAATTTCTATTCGATCAATATTATCGACGGTGAGATTGGCAAGATTCGGAGCGCGATTTGCATCAGCTGGATCGTTGGATGGAACACCATCGATAAGGACAAGAGTGTTTTTTGCGTCTGCACCTCTTAAAAAAACACTTGCAAGGGTACCAGGTCCACCATTGGAAGCAACATCAATTCCGGCAGTTCCCTTGATAACCTCTTCAACGCTCTGTTTTCCTGAATTCCTGATATCCTCAGAGGTAATGACCGTGACGGATGAACCGCCGGTATCACTGAT
>CAIXLG010000094.1 GCA_903920215.1 uncultured Chlorobiaceae bacterium | reverse complement strand
TAATACTTGGCCTTCTGCCTTCAAGTTTGTCAATAAAAATATGATCCCCCAATAAATCATCCTACAAGCTCGAACATCTTCTTCAAATATAAAGGCCCACCATCAGTCATAAATAAAACATGCCGCTCTTCAAGGTTTTCTTGTTGGCAGGTAACATTAAGCAGTCCTTCAAATCGAGTTGCTGACAGAATAAAGGCATTCAGTGTCAGTTTGGAATCACCAAGTTTTTCCTCGATCACTTTTACCTCATTGTAAAGTCCAAGCTTGGGGTCGGTCAGGTTCATCTGGCGTAACCCTTTTGGATCAATAAAGTTCAGCCATTGTTCTCCGGTTGTATCGTCTACCAACCATAGCAGAAAATCGGGATAGAAATTTCCAGCCATGGCAAATCCAAGCCCCTTGGCTTTTGTGTCGGCATTGCGGAGAAGGTAGAGGCTGCGCTTGCCAATAACTTGTTGGCCGATTGATGACTTATAGAAAACTTCAAGGTCTCGCACAAACTGTACTTCACTTGGAGCATCAAATGCCAGTGGTCGCATTTTTAAGGGAAGTGTTCCTTCGAAAAGCCCTGCGAATAATGGATAATAGAGATGATGATCAAAGCTGATGGCAACCATCTGTCCGGCATTCCATTGGTTTGCTTCACCCAGTTTCCCATTCGTCACCAGTAGCTGGAGTGCCCGGATTTTCTTTTCATAAGCTTCACCATCCTCAGTGTTATCGATATCAAAGTGGTAAACCTTGAGTATCGCATCATCTTCTTCGTTGACATTCACAATGTCATAGAACTGCCCTTCATACGCAGTTTTCAATGACTTGTAAAAACGATCGGTATAATCCTGTAGTAACCGGATGAGAATATCTTCCTGCTTTCTTATATCGTCGATAGACCTGATAGTCAGCTCTTCCAAGGGAATGTAGAGGGTATACCACTCATTCTGCGTCAGGCAGAAATCAACCAGTCGTGACTGTTCAAGGCGGAGATTGCTCCAGCTGCGCAGTTGCTTGAATTCCTGAATCGCCAGATAAATCCGATCGAAATCAAACAGAGCCATGGTTGCGCTGGCAATCTTACCAATATTACGAATGGCGGTTTGTTCGTAAGCACTCTCTTTATTCTGCGAGCTCAGGGCTTCAATCTTTGGATACAAATCGAGATCGATATGTGCCTCTTTGATTTTACCTGCAAACTCAGCAGGCACTTCGTAAAGCCATGGAAAATGAGTTCTCTTGAATCCCTTGATCTGGTTGTCCTTATAGCCGTCTTTGAGCGTCAGTGTTTTAAGCTTGTTTTTGGGGAGATTGGAATGGGTATTAAAATCAAGCTGAATCATCTCATCGGATGTGCTGACACCTTCTTCTTTCAGATACTCCTTGAATGTTGCCATATAGCCCGCATTCACACCAAAGATGTTCAGTGTTTCCAATCGCTCAAGATGCACACCTTTTGGCCGCTGCCCTGGGGTACTGCGCTTGAGTGAATACTCCTTACCCTTTAACCGCACACCCCGCCCGAATAACTGGATAATTTGCGAACCCTCACCTTTGCCCATGTTGAGCAGCCCCATTGTAGAAACTCGCCAACTGCTCCACCCTTCGGTAAATTTTCGTGAGCCAATCAGCACATGTAACCGGCTCTCTTTTTGATTAAGTGTGCCGAACATCGACCCACCAAAATCATCAGCTTCCGTATCGAACATGGTGAGATTTTCGGCTTCTTTGAAAAACCCGGCGTCATCGCCAATATTGATCAGCCCAAACGGTTCACCATCTCCTACACGCAATGCCAACTCACCCTTGCTGCTCTTCAGGTTGACTACCTTAAGCCGTTGCGATGAATCGGTATTGAATAGCTTTCTGAGAATATCCGCATACACTTCCGTCGCATTGCTCTGCATCAAAGGAGTAAAGCGATCATGGAATATATTCTTACCTTTTGCATCAAGCAGAAGCGCAGTATTTGCCATTAACTCCGTAAGCCAAACCTTGGTTTTTACCACGTCATTCAAAAATCCTGCAAAAAATTTGAGAACATTGAGGATATCGGAGTCTTCTCCGGCAACAGTATTACCAACAAAAATCCAGAGAGGCTTTTCAATGTTGAAATCAGTCAATTTCTCTCTGTTGGTGTTCCACAGGTATTGCTGCTGATAAAAGCTCAGTAGGCAAGCGGTAAAGTATTGACGGGCGATCTCCTCGTCTGCATAATCTTTATCCTTCAGATTGAGAATCAGAGACTCTTTACCGTAACCATCCTCATAGAAAAACTTGTAGGAGTAATCGAAGAGAATGCATTTAGCATAAATCTCACGAGTTGCCATTGTTCTTGCCTTACGCTTTTCATCGCTTGTCAGAACCAGTTGCTGCTTTTGCACACTCTCCAGTTTTTTCAGGTTGGTGGTGTCAAAAAGCACTTTAGATTTCTTCTTGCGCATCTCATCTTCTGCCTTGAGCACCGTCAACCCTTTTGCCACTGCCTGGCCGAAGGTAGCGGAATACTCAAACGCAAAACCACCCCGAACCAACGATTCACGGCGGCTCATCCATGCGCCTGCTGCTGTGCCTGTCCCACGATGCCCCTCATCTACAAGCACCAGATTATTTCCTTCAAAGGCTTCGACAGCGACAGTCTTGTCGCCCATATCATCGCCCAGTTTATTGATATCAATAATCTCTATTGTGCCTCGTAAAACCCCACTGCGATTTTTATCAAACAGACGGCAAAAGCCAAACCCTGACAACTGCAATTCTGCCAAATGCTGACGCGATAACCCTTCGTTTGGTGTGAGCAGAATGATCTTGTCCGGGTATGCTTCTTTTCGGCCATTTTGGAAGTAATGGAGATACTGTCTGATATTGACGTGCAGCAGTAGCGTTTTGCCGCTACCAGTGGCATTCCAGAAAGCTAATTTGTTCAGTTCGTCTATAACAAACGGTTGAAAGTAATGCTCGGCTTCCTGTTCCGCATTGTATGCCGTCAACCCTTCATTCAGACCATCCAATAATTGTTCCCGCTGATTAAAATACCAGTCAAGATAGATTTCGGTAAAAAGCAGCGAAAGGTACTGGAAGTACTTCATATTGAGCACAACCCCCTCAGCCTTGTTGCGCTGCTCTGTAATAGCGTTCCAATGCTGAACTATATTGATATCATATCGGCGGAGGGTTTGCTCACTGATACGATCCACCTCAAAGAGATTCTGGTGCAGCTCATAAAAAAAACCAGTTTGCCCATCCTCCTCGATACCTTCATGCCGATCCTCACCCAAACGATTTTTGAGGGCATGTAAGGTACCGCCTTTAAAAAAGCCCATCATCCATTTATTGAGCACCAGCTCCTCATGAAAACTGCGTTTCTTAGTTTTACTCATTGGAGCTCCCATCCTGTATTTCACTATCCTTCTTGCGTTCAGGAATCTCTTTGGCGGCAGCTTCAATCTGCTTCATCAGATCCGCTTCGCCCTGCAACTCTTTTGCGTCACGTCTTCGAGCGGCAAACTTGTCGTACTCATCTTCTGCTTTTTCATC
>CAIXLG010000093.1 GCA_903920215.1 uncultured Chlorobiaceae bacterium | reverse complement strand
TGGCGCAGTTCTTCTACTGAACGAGCATTTAGCAATGCTTCCTTTGCCTTTTCTAAAACATTTTTACCACTTGCTGGTCATGCCATATACCCAACTCCTTTTAGGGTATATTATAACACTTTTGTTTAAGAAATGGAATTACTTGTCAAGGCATGGGATACAGGTTCAGCTCGAAATCTGATCATTGGAAATGGTGATGAGGCTTATCTTCCTTTGAAGATCGGTAAATCGAAAAACGAATTTTGTGATTTGGAGTTAGTAGAAGTTCAATCGGGTACGAAGAGCGATGTTGATACTATACGCCAGCTTTTGACACAGAACCCTTGGAGTCAACGAGCGTTATTTAGCGCTGCCTGAACAAGACGATTTAGAATGGCACATATGGCCTTACTTTCCTGTAATTATTTCGAGTGTTGAAAATAGAGCTGTGCCCGTAATTGCAGTTGATTGGTTTTCGTAAGAAAAGTGAATTTCTTGTGGAAGGTTAAAAGCTTTGTTGATTCTGTGTATGAATAAAACAACTTTACTGATCTTGCTATGCCTTCAAACATTTTTTTCCGCTTCTTTTCTGACCAGAAAGACGCGAATGAACCTCCATATACCATAAGCTCCAGTCAGGAAGGCGTAAAGCCTCAGATCATCTTTTGATACTTGAGGCAATCTATCGGTAAAAAACAGTACATACAATGCAATACCGATAAAGGCCATTGAGAGAAGTGTGCCAGTGATCATCGATACAGTACCGTTTTTTATCATTCCGGCTTCTCTTTGTTTGTATTGTTTGCACAGGTGTCCGGGTCAGGATAAAACCTCCACTCCTTGTTGACGATCAGGCGCGCGCCATAGCTGAACGTGAAATAGGACCATCCCCACTGCATCAGCACAAAGACCCGGTGGCGGAAGCTGGTCAGAAAATAAATATGTACCAGCAGCCAGGTGAACCAGGCTAAAATGCCGTCAAACCTGATGTTTCCAAACTCCACAATGGCCTTGTTTTTTCCGATTGTAGCCATCTGCCCTTTATCGCGATACCGGAAAAGTTTTCTTGCTTTTGTTTTCAGGTCGAGTACAATGTTTTTGCCGATGGTTCGTCCCTGTTGCAAGGCAACTGGAGCCAGCCCGGGGAGTGTTTTTCCGTTTTCCAGCACAAAACTCGCAAGGTCGCCCCCGACAAATATTTCCGGATGACCTGGAATGCTGAGATCTTCTCCGACAACGATACGACCGATCCGGTCAGTTTCAACCCCGATTTTTCTGCCTATGTCTATAGCTGTAACACCAGCAGCCCAAAGCACTGTTGCCGCTTCAATCCGTTCCTTGCCGATTTGCACCCCGTTCTCATCAACGTTGCTGACCATGCTGCTTGCCCAGACCTGAACGCCGAGTTTCTCCAGTGACCTGGTTGCCTTGCTTGCAAGTTCAGGGTGAAAAGAACCCAGAATACGCGGAGCAGCTTCAACGATAAAAATCCGTGTAAGTTTCGGGTCAATATTCCGGTAAAATTTTGAGAGGGTATAGCGGCTCATTTCACCGATTGAGCCGGCCAGTTCAACTCCGGTTGGTCCGCCACCGACAATAACAAATGTCAGCAGCTTTTTGCGTTCCACAGGGTCTTTTGTTCTCTCAGCCCGTTCATAAGCCTCCATTACCCTCCGGCGGATCTCTTTTGCCTGAGCGAGGGTTTTCAGTCCGGGTGCATACTCTTCCCACTGGTTGTTGCCGAAATAGTGATGCTGCACACCACAGGCAAGAATAAGGTAGTCGTAAGGGATATTGCCGAAATCTGTAATGACGATTTTATTCTCAATATCGACATTGGTGACAATGCCCTTGAACACGGTAATGTTCTGGTAATTTGCCAGCATATTTCTCAACGGAGCTGCAATATCGCCCTCTCCCAGCGCAGCCATTGCCACTTGGTAAAGAAGAGGCTGGAAAAGGTGATAGTTTTTTCTGTCAATGAGGGTAACCTCAATATCCACTTTATTGCCCAGTATCCTGGCCGCATTGAGTCCTGCAAAACCGCCTCCAACAATCACAACCTGCTTTTTCATATCCAGTTCCCAACGTAACGTTTCATTAAATACATCGATGCTTTCTCGTTTGTTCTGCAAAATAGTAGTAATACCGGAAGAAAATGGATTAAAGTATAAAAAAGAAAGAAATTCTAGTGCGTTGCCCGGTAATCAGCCCTGGAATTCATTGTTCAAGAAGAGTTGAAGAGTAAAAAAAGGTTTTGCGTTTTTTATTTGCTGTAGCCGAGAGTCACATGGTTTCAGGTGAGGCGTTCGATGATCTCCTGATGTTTGGGGAATTTTTTGAGCAGCGTTATCCTGTCGGCAAACATAAAGTCTCTGAATTCAAATCCAGGGGCGACGACGCAGCTTACAAGCGAATAACTTTCACTATCAGGATTTTCCAGGCACGCGCCAAACCAGCTTTCAGCTGGCACCGTCTCCTGCAGTACCTCACTGTTTTCTGCAGAAACCCCAAGCGTAAAGCTTGATGGCTCTCCATTTTTTGGAAACATGTAAACCTTCAGGGGATCGCCTGCATGAAAGAACCATAGCTCGTCAGAATGAATTCTATGCAGTTTTGAGCGATCCCTGCCTTTAAGCAGATAGTAAATGGCCGTCGCGTAGGAGCGAGAGCCATTGAAGGGAGTAGTAAGAGAATATGAGCCGCTGCTGCGATAGGTTTCACGGTAAAACCCGCCTTCAGGATGTCCTGCAAGCTGCAGGCGGTCTATCCAATATTCAGCTTTTTGCATGGAGTCGTTCCCTGATTTTTCCGGTTTTCTGCCGGGATGCATCTCCAAGTTTTTTGCGGAACTCAACAAGGGCGGTCAGCAAGTTCCCGTCGGAAAGTGCAAGGATCTGAATGGCCAGCAGTGCCGCATTTCGGGCATTGTCAATGCCGACGGTAGCTACCGGTATACCTGCAGGCATTTGCACAATGGAATAAAGAGAGTCCTGTCCATTAAGTTTACTGCTGAAAATCGGAACCCCTATAACCGGCAGTACAGTAAAAGCCGCCGTAACACCAGGAAGGTGCGCCGCACCGCCAGCTCCAGCTATGATAACTTTAAGGCCTCGTTCCAAAGCTGAAGACGCATACTTTTCGAGGTCATGAGGAGTCCTGTGTGCTGAAATGACAGAACTCTCCGACGTAATGCCGAATTCGTCAAGAACAAGCGCAGCTTCTTTCATGATCTCAAAATCGGAGTCCGACCCCATGAGGATGCCTACAATTGGTGTGTTTTTTTCTTGAATGTTGTTAGTCATAAAAAAGGAGAGTTAACTGCCCGATTTCCAGCCTCTCTCAAGGCTAATGATTTATGAAATTGCCGAGTTTTATGTATTTTCTCGTGTCATGAATTTAAAAAAATAATACTTGTAGAGGAAGATTAACAATGGCAACTAATCTTGCAGTAAAGTACAGTAATCCCGGACCTCGTTACACAAGCTATCCTACCATTCCTTCATGGAGCACCGATGGTGTCACCCAGGAGCAGTGGAAAGGGGCAATGGTCAAAGGTTTTAACGACAGCAACGAAACAACCGGAATCAGCCTGTATATTCACATCCCCTACTGTGAGAATCACTGTTACTTCTGTGGTTGCAACGCTCACCGTACTCAGGACCACTCCTATGAGATACCCTATCTTGAGGCCTTGCTCAAGGAATGGCAGATGTATATCGATGTTTTTCCAGGCACCCTGAATGTCAAGGAACTGCATATCGGCGGCGGCACCCCTACTTTTTTCAGCCCTGAAAATCTGACCAGGCTTATTGACGGTATATGCAAGGACGTCAATAAAATGGACAACTACATGTTCAGTTTCGAAACCAATCCCCGATCCACATCGAAGGAACATCTTGAAGCGCTTTACAATGTCGGATTCCGACGCATGAGTTTTGGAATCCAGGATTTTGACCCTGTCGTACAGCAGGAAATCAACCGTCTCCAGTCATTCGAACTGGTTAAAGAAAAGGTTGATCTTGCCCGTGAGATCGGTTTTACATCGGTTAATTTTGACCTTGTCTATGGTTTGCCGAAGCAGACACTCGCCACAATTACCGACACCATACAGAAGGTTATGCTGCTCAAGCCCGATCGTCTTGCCTTTTATGCTTACGGTCATAATCCGCACATGTATGAAGGGCAGCGGAAGTTCAATGAGGCCGATCTGCCTGTTGGTGATGTCAAGCAGGAACTTTACGATAAAGGCAGTGCAATGCTGGAGTCGATCGGTTATCATGAAATCGGCATGGACCATTTTGCCCTGGAAGGTGATGCCTTGTATGTAGCGGCAAAAAACGGGACACTCCACCGTAATTTCATGGGCTATACTGAAAACACAACACAGATGATGCTGGCTATCGGATCATCATCCATCAGCGATACATGGTACGCTTTCGCCCAGAATGAGCGGGACGATGAAAGTTATATCAAAGCCGTCAATGAAGGACGTTTTCCTCTGCATCGGGGCCATCTCCTTACCGACGAGGATCTTGTGCTTCGCCGTCATATTCTGAACCTGATGTGCAAACAGGAAACATCATGGCAGGATCCGAAGCTTTACTGTGACGAACTTGATATTGCTCTCTACCGTCTTGAGGATATGGAAAATGACGGTCTGGTTGTTCTCGGTGACAGGGGAGTTCGTGTGACAGAAGTCGGTATACCCTTTCTCAGAAATATATGCATGGCATTCGATGCAAGGCTCTGGAGTTCAGACAGTCTCTCAAAGGCGTATAATGTTTCACGGGATATCCAGAAGACCTATATTGAGAAAGCCCGGCTTGCAAAAGTTCAACAGGTTGGTTGATCAAAAGATTGAGTCCAATGAAAAGGGTGATCTCGGTCACCCTTTTTTTATGTCCAGTTTATGAAAAAAACAATAAAAATAGGGTTCATCGGTAGTGGATGGGCAAAAATAGCTCAAGCTCCGGCATTCTCATTGATGGATGATGTAGAGCTTTCGGCAGTGGCAAGCCCAACCGAACTGCACCGTCAGAAGTTCATGTCTATGTTTGGTATAGCCCGGGGGTTTTCCGATTGGCGCGACATGCTGAAGTGCGACCTTGACTTTGTCTGCGTCACGACGCCGCCCTCCCTTCATGCAGACATGGTAACGGGGGTGCTTCAAAGTGGAAAAAGCGTTTTGTGCGAAAAGCCTTTTGCCCTCGGACTTCTCGATGCAACAGCAATGGTTGATGTAGCATCTAAATCTCCCGGACTGGCCCTTCTCGACCACCAGCTCCGCTTTCATCCCGCAGTTCGCAGCATGAAACAAATGATTGATGGTGGTGAAATTGGCAAAGTCTATGAGGTCCGTGCCGTCGTCAACCTTGCCAGTCGTAACCGTCCTGACATGCCTTGGTCATGGTGGTGCGATGCTTCAAAAGGCGGTGGCGCTCTCAGTGCGATAGGCTCTCATCTTATCGACATGAATCGCTATCTCATTGGAGAGATTGCTGAAGTCTCATGCAATCTCTCCACCAGTATTTCCTCGCGCCCGGATAATAGTGGCAAACCCTGTGCAGTAACCTCCGATGACAACTTTGCAATGATGATGAAGTTCGGACCCTCCTCCGTTGCCCTTGGCTGCTCCTCTCTCATGCACGTCACCACGGTTGGTGCATACACATGGTTCTCTTTTGAGGTTGTAGGAAGCCTCAAGACTATAAGGCTTGACGGTGCAGGCAGGCTCTGGGAAGTGACAAACGATAATGCAAAACGGGGTCGTAGCCTTATCGATGCCCCAAGGTGGAAACTCATTGAACCGATGCTTTCGTGGGACGAGCTGGTCCTTCAGGAAAAGATCAGACAGTCCTCACTCGCTGTGCACGGTATTTTTGCTGTCGGTTTTGCGTTTCTTGCCCACCGGATTGTCAAGGCACTCCGTAACAAAGAAAAAACCCTGCACGATGCGGCAGGGTTTAGTGATGGCCTGAAGATTCAGAAGGTTCTTCAGGCCGGTTACCGCTCCGATCGCCTTCGCAACTGGGTTAAAATTTAAGACTGAAAAAAAGATAGGCCACCTTTGACCAGCCCTTATCGTTACAAGCCCTCTGGAGAGGGCCGTACGTGAATATTTCCCAAAAAATTGGTAACTTCACAGGACGAAATCCCCAAATCATAATCGAGATTATGATTTCAAGCCTGTCATGAGAGATGTGGTTTTTTTTTCTCTCTCCTGGTTCTGTTCATTGTTGTTTTGTCCCCGGGGTGCCAGGTTTTGCCTTTCATCTGATCAGTGCACGGTTCTTGTTTCGTATTGAAAAAAGGGTCACCCTTTTATAGAAAGAATATGGAATTAAGGAATACACAGAGACCCATTTCTAAGAAGAAGAGCCGTATTTTTCTTCTGTATATAGGGATATTTCTCCTTGTAGCTCCTCTTCTTTCATGGTGGACGGTCATATATGCTGATCATCAAATGCGTGAACAGCTGCTCCAACAGGTTCGTCTTGCTGCCCAGAGTATTGACATTCAGCAATTAAGAAGACTTGAAGGTTCGAAAGCTGATCTTGCAAAGCCGGCTTACGCAAAGCTCAAGGAGCAGCTTTCAAGAGCCAGAAGTGCTGCCCATCAGTGCCGTTTTATCTATCTTCTTGGTAAAAACAGCAGCGGGAAGGTGTTCTTTTATGCTGATTCCGAACCATCGAATTCACCAGACTCTTCTCCAGCCGGTCAGATATATGAGGAAGCAACTGATATCCTCCAGAAAGTATTCATCATAAAACAAGCAAATACTGAAGGGCCTGCTCCAGATCGCTGGGGCACCTGGGTCAGTGGTTTCATTCCTGTTGCCGATCCTGAGAACGGACGGCTTATTGCCGTATTTGGTATGGATATCGATGCTTCTGACTGGGTATTGGATATTGTCGCCCGTTCTTCCATTCCCATTGGCCTTATGCTTGTGGTTCTGATTTTTCTCATCAGCGCCTACCTTGTTTCGCGTCGAGTTGAGGTGGTTCCCGGTATGGTTCGACGACGTCTTATCCCTCCTTTTGTTGCACTGATTTTAATAATTATAGCCTCTTTGGGTTTTCTGCTCTGGCAGCAGCATCTGCAGCGAGTGAATGAAGCTGTTCACCGCTTTGAAGTCGAGGTATCCGCTGCATATAAGAATAGCCTTGATGTGTCGAAGGATGCTCTTGGCATAATCGTTGAGTCCCTCATTCACGACAGCGATATAACAGAAGCAATGCTTTCTCGTGATAAAGGTCACCTTTATTCAACCAGCTCTTCACTCTTTGAGGGACTTAAGGGCTTATACGGGATATCACAATTAAATTTCATTGATCCACATGGCGTCTGTATCCTTCGCGTGCAAAAACCGGCTGACAGCGGTGACCGGATTGACAGGGGAACCTTGGGTGAGGCTGAAAGGACTGGAGAGTCTTCATGCGGTATTGAACTTGCCCCATCGGGTGCTTTTACACTGTGGTTAGATGTACCTGTTGTCGTTAATGGTCGTCTTCTCGGTTACATTGAGCTTGGCAAGGAGACGGAAAATATTTTCAAAGGCATTAAGCTTGAGTCGGGTCGAGGGCTGGCGGTTTTTATCAACAAAAAATTTCTTAAGCGATCAGAATGGGAAGAGGGCAATAAACTTTTTCATCGCGATGTCTCATGGGAGCTCTACAAAAATGATGTACTGCTCTATTCTTCGCTTGGCCGCTTTCCTCAGGAGTTTAATGCGGTGCTTTCCGGCGCCGATAGAACGGATGAAATTGAGTCAGATTTTGATGGCAGATCGTGGAGAATCAGTTCGAATCCCCTGAAAGAGACTTCAGGCAGAGTCGTCGGTAAAATAATTCTGATGCATGACATTTCATCATATAAGTGGAGTGTTTACCGTCTTGTTGCAATTGGCGGGATTGCTCTGATTGTTGTTTTTGCCCTGTTTTTCGGATTTCTTATTGTTCTTTTAAGCCGTGTGGACAGGAGCATAAACCGTCGTGAAAAAGAACTTATTCTGAGTCGTGAACAGTATATGCTGGCAGTAAACGGCAGTAATGACGGTATTTGGGACTGGAATTTACGGGATAACACGCTTTATCTTTCTTCCAGATGGAAAAACATGATTGGTTTTGAAGATCATGAGCTGCCAAATCTGTATGCTACCTTTGAAGATCGCCTGCATCCTGAGGACAAACCACCCTATCGGGCTTATCTTGACCGTTATTTAAAAGGTGAAATCCCATCATTCAGTATTGAATTTCGATGTTTGCACCGGAACGGTTCTTATATCTGGATATTGGGTAAAGGCGAAGCCCTTCGGGACAAGGATGGCGTTCCTTACCGTATGGCCGGTTCTCACAGTGACATATCGGCCCGGAAAAAAGTGGAAGAGGAGATCAGACACCGGTCTGCATTTCAAATGCTGCTTATAGATCTTGCTATCGGTTTTGTCAATAAACCGCTCAGTGATCTGGATTACTCTATTAACAGGGTGCTTGCTCTTGTTGGACAGTTTTCAGGGGTTGATCGTGTCTACCTGTTTCACTACGACTATGAAAAGGAAACCATGAGCAACACCCACGAGTGGTGTGCTTCGGGGATTAATCCTGATATTCAGAATCTTCAGGATATGCCGTATACGGAATTATTGGAATGGGTTTCATCTCATCGACGGGGTGAGGTGGTCTATATTCCTGATGTGAAGGGATTAGTGGCAGAGAGTGTTTTCCGTGCTGGACTTGAAGCAAAGGGGATTAAGTCACTGATTACCATTCCTTTGAATTATTCTGAAGAGTGTTTCGGATTTGTCGGGTTCTCATCTGTCCGTGAACAGAAAACCTGGGGCGATGAAGATATTGCCCTGCTTCGGATTCTCTCCGAACTTATTACCAATGCCGAGGTTCGTTACCGGAATGAAACCGCGCTTGTAAATGCAAGGTTTGTCGCTGAAACAGCAAACCGGGCAAAGAGTGAATTTCTGGCCAATATGAGCCATGAAATCCGGACACCGATGAACGGAGTTATCGGTATGACTGCCCTTCTTCTTGATACCGGTTTGGATACCGTGCAGAGGGAATATGCGCAAGCCGTACTCTCAAGTGCAGAGTCTTTGTTGACTCTGATCAATGATATACTTGATTTTTCGAAAATTGAGGCGGGTAAACTTGATCTTGAACTGCTTGATTTTGACCTCCGACATGTACTGGATGATTTTGCGTCGATCATGCAGCATAGAGCAAGTGAAAAAAAACTCGCATTTGTCTGTACTCTCTCTCCAGATGTTGCTCCTCTTCTCTGTGGTGATCCTGGACGACTTTGCCAGGTGCTCAACAATCTTGCCGGTAACGCCATAAAGTTCACCCATCAAGGTGAGGTAACTGTCAACGTTGGCCTTGTGTCGAGCAGTGATGAAGAGGTTCGGCTTCGTTTTTCGGTCATGGACACCGGCATTGGCATACCGGAGCAGAAAATTGATATTTTGTTTTCAAGTTTTACACAGGTTGATGCGTCCACGACTCGCCGGTTCGGAGGTACAGGTTTGGGATTGGCTATATGCCGTCAGCTTGTGCAGCTTATGGGAGGAGAAATAGGCGTTACAAGTCATGAACACAAAGGGTCTGAGTTCTGGTTTATTCTTCCTTTCAAAAAACAGACGCCTGGGGTCGATGCACTACTGGATCCAAAGAAAAGTAATGAGGTCACTGCGCATCCTGCCTTACCGCAAACGCATGAGAACGCACTTCGCAAAGAGATCAGGTTACTTCTTGCTGAGGACAGTAACGTGAATCAAAAGGTGGTGTTAGGTATTCTTGGCAAGTTTGGCTACAAAATTGATGTCGTCGGTAATGGAACTGAAGTACTCAAAGCGCTTGAGGCCCTGCCATACGATCTGGTTATGATGGATGTCCAGATGCCGGAAATCGATGGTCTTGAAGCAACCCGTATCATCCGTAATCCAAACTCGGCAGTACTCAATCACCAGATTCCCGTTATAGCTCTTACTGCTCACGCTATGCAGGGTGACCGTGATCTCTGTATGCAGGCGGGTATGAGCGATTACATTTCAAAGCCTATTGATCCCTTTCTTCTGGTTGAAACCCTTCAAAAATGGCTGTAAGCTTAACTGTTTTGTTCCCATTCCGCAAACAGTGTATTCAGTTCATTGCACAGGGTATGATACCCGTCAAGGGTTTTAGCAGTTTCCTCCTGGCTTTTTTTATAAAAATCCTCAGTAGCCATCATTGTTTCCAGTGATTCTTTCTTTTGCTCAAGGCGGTTGATTTTCTGCTCAATTTCCTCAATCCGTTTTTTGTCTTTTTTAGCGGCTGAGGTTTTTTTGGTCTGCTCTTTTTCTTTCTCGCTGACTTGTGGAGGGGCACTCTGTTTTTTCTGTCGTCCGGCAGCTTCCTCTTTGCGCTCCGCTTCAAGGGCTTTTTCAGCTTTTTCAAGATATTCGGCATAGGTGCCCAGGTAGAGCTGAAGGGAGCCGTTTTTTATTTCAACCACTTTGTTTACCAGACTATCGAGAAAATAGCGGTCATGGCTTACAATCAAAAGGGTGCCGTCATAGTATTCAAGTGAGTCGATCAGCATCTCTTTCGATCGCATGTCAAGGTGATTGGTCGGTTCATCCATGATCAGAAGGTTCGATGCCTGAAGCAGGATTTTTGCCAAAGCAACCCTCGATTTCTCACCTCCTGACAACACTCTGATTTTTTTATTGACGGCATCTCCGCTGAAAAGAAAGCATCCGAGAATATCACGCACTTTTTTCTGCGCCTCAGAAGTTGGAGCCGAATCGACCATTTCCGTATAAACGCTTTTTTCTTGTGACAGGTTTTCCGTCTGGTGCTGTGCAAAGTAGTTCATAGTGACATTGTGTCCCATGGTAAGCTTGCCGTCGAAGTCGATTTGACCTGCAAGGATTTTGCAGAAGGTGGTTTTTCCTGCACCGTTTGAGCCGACAATTGCAATTCTGTCGCCTCGCATCACTTCCAGATTGATATCGTTAAGTACCTGCTTTTTTGTGCCATCCGGAAGAATATAGGCCTTTTTAACGCCATCAAGCCGCATGACTTCACGTCCGGATGGATTTGCCTTTGGAAAACGAAAAGAGATTCTTGAAAGATCTTCTTCCGGTGACTGCATATTCTTTTCCATTTTTTCCATCTGCCGCAGCCTGCTCTGCGCCTGCCTGGCTTTTGTTGCCTTGTAGCGAAAGCGATCGACAAATGCCTTCAACTCAGCCACTTTTTTGACGTCATTTGCATATTTACCCATCATCAGTTCATACCGCTCAGCCTTCTCCTTTTCATAATAGGAGTAGTTTCCCTTGTATTCATTGACCTGTGTGAATGCAATTTCCAGGGTTTTGGTTGTAAGCTTGTCAAGGAAAAAGCGGTCATGCGACACAATGATGTAGCTATGCTCATAGTTGAACAGATAATTTTCAAGCCAGCGCAGAGAGTCGATATCAAGGTGGTTTGTCGGTTCATCAAGCAGCAGCAGCGTTGGATTTTGCAGCAGCAGTTTTGTCAGATGCAGGCGCATCTGCCATCCACCTGAAAAATCCTTGACTTTTTTATGAAAATCTATTTCACTGAACCCGAGTCCACCGAGAACCTTCTCTGCATTAGACTGCATGGTGTAGCCTCCAAGATGGTCAAATTCATGCATTGCATCCGAAAAATGCTCTATAAGCTGGTGGTAAGCTTCTCCTTCATAATCCTGATCAGGCAGAGCGAGCTCGTGTTCCATTCTGGTGATTTTATCCGACAGCTCAAAAAGCCTGACGTTTGCCTGCAGGGCATATTGCAGTGCGGTTTTTTCAAGATCGGCATCAAACGAGATCTCCTGTGGAAGATACCCGATCGTGGTTTCCGCCGATTTAAGAAATTGCCCGGAAATAATGAGTGCCGAGTCGGTATTCGGGGCGCTTATAAGGCGCAGGAGAGTTGTTTTTCCTGTACCGTTAAGACCGACAAGACTTACGTGGTCTTTGTCTCCTACGCGGAATGAGGAATCGTTCAGGAGCTCTTTGGTTCCAACACTGAGGGAGAGGTTTCTTGCTTCAAGCATGATAGAGAGGACTTATGGAAAAGATCAACATCGTTGAAAAAATATTATTCATGGGTGAAAAGATACAATATTTCACCAAAGCTTCACGATTCTTCATCGTATTCTGAACCGTTCGTTCTATTTAAGATGGATGAATGGATTGGCTTCTGCCTCAGCGGTTGCTGTGCTGAATTATTTTAATTTATTATCGTTATAAGCAGCAAGGATTTAGCAAAAAGGTCGTCGAAGAAGCAAGCCGGGTTATAAAGATGATTAATACACAAAGAGAAAGGACTGTTTCAGTATGAGGGCAAAAATCAATCTCTGTATGGTGCTGTTGTTTCTTGCTGCAGTTTCCCCGCTGCATGCCGAAGAGTCAGTGAGCTGGGAGCAGTGTGTGAGTGAAGCAAAGCGTGCGCATCCCGATCTCTACTCTGCTGAGGCACTACTGCAGCAGGCTGAAGCTGACAAGCAGGTAACAGGAGGTTCTCTGCTTCCCCAACTCAGCCTCAGTGTGAGTTCTCTCAAGAACGGAACATCAGGGCTTGGCTCTTCTGCTCTCTCTTCTTATACATTGTCGGCACAGCAGCTTCTCTATGATGGCGGGAAAACGTCAAACCAGATTGCCAGCAACGCTGAAGCAATCAAGGCAGCTCAGTATAACTATGACGCTGTTTCGGCCAATGTCCGTTTTGCCCTCCGTTCAGCATTTATCCAACTGCTCAAAGCACAGGATCTTGTCGGACTTGCCGGTGAAATTGCCGACAGGCGACAGAACAATGTCCGCCTGATCAGTCTGCGCTACCAGGGTGGACGTGAACATATCGGTTCGCTTCGCCAGGCTGAGGCCGACCTGGCACAGGCGCAGTTTGAAGTCTCCCAGGCCAAACGCGGCCTTGTGCTTGCAGAGACAACCCTTGCTTCAGCTCTTGGTCGCGATACGCATCTCCCGCTCAGGGTTCAGGGCGCATTCAAGGTCAGTGTTCTGACGGAAAGAAAACCCGATCTCGCCCAGCTCGTAAAAAACAATCCCCTTTTTCAGCAGCTTGACACCAAAAGCAAAGCCGCACGTTTCGATCTTGATGCTTCCAGAAGTGTATTTTCACCGCAACTCTACTTAACCTCATCGGTTGGTCGAGGTGCTTTTGACCGCCTGCCGACCGATGCGATGGACTGGAGTGCAGGGATTACGGTTTCCGTGCCCATTTATGAAGGTGGAGCCGGCAGGGCAAGGGTAGCCAAAGCAAGTGCACTCTTGAGTCAGCAGAATGCACAGGAAAAGAGCGGCTACCTCCAGCTCTACAACGCGCTCGAACAAAGCTGGAAAAGTTTTCAGGATGCCCGTCAGATGGTTCTTGTACAGAACAAACAGCTTCTGGCAGCAAGCGAGCGCTCAAAAATTTCCAACGCCCAATACTCGAATGGTCTCGTGACCTTCAACGACTGGGTGATTATTGAAAACAATCTGGTGAACGCAAAAAAGAATTATCTCAACGCCGAGGCCGATATGCTGCTTGCCGAGGCTCAATGGATCCAGTCAAAAGGAGGAGCGCTTGAAGGTCAGTAGGAAGAAGCTGGTATGGGGCATTACAATTGCAGTAGCAGTTCTGGGAGTCGGAGGATTCTTTCTCTTTAAGGGAACACGGCAAACAGGGAAACAATTTGATGAAATTCATCCCTCACGGGGAACCATCAGGCTATCCATATCGACGACCGGTGCGGTTGAGCCGCAAAACCGGGTTAAAATCCAGTCATCGGTGGGAGGAAGAATCGAGGAAATTCTTGTCGAAGAGGGCCGGGTTGTCAAAAAAGGAGCTGTGCTTGCCATGCTGAGTTCAACTGAACGTGCAGCTTTGCTTGATGCTGCAAAGCTGCAGGGTAAAAATGAAGAGAGCTACTGGAACAATGTGTATAAGAAAACCACAGTTCTTGCTCCTATGGACGGCCAGGTTATTGTGCGCAGTGTCGACCCCGGCCAGACCGTGACGGCGAGTGATTCACTCTTTGTGCTCTCAGATCGTCTTATTGTGAAAGCGTTTGTTGACGAAACCGATATCGGTCGGGTAAAAATCGGGCAGAAAGCGCTTATCGGGCTTGACGCCTATCCTGACATCCGGGTAACCGGTGCTGTTGAGCATATCTACTATGAGTCACATCTGCAGAACAACGTCAACATCTA
>CAIXLG010000092.1 GCA_903920215.1 uncultured Chlorobiaceae bacterium | reverse complement strand
CGCCTCCCCCAACGGACGATGGCTGATTAATTAACTTGTGCTAATCAGGCAGCCATTGCATACGAATAATCGTCTGCATGTATAGTTGCATAGACTTCTTTAACGAGTCCATCCATGCTGAAACTCGGAGTGCAACTCCATCTCACACCTGCCCTGTCGAAAGCCTGTCATCCCCATACTTCATCAAAGAACAGTGCTACCGAAGCAGCGTTGTTTATATATACTTTTTAACCCTATAGAACAAGAAAAATTGTCGCCACGATACTTACAAACGACAATCCCGTCAGTTCAGGCCGGGAAGTTCAGGGGCGTTGGCAACGAGCTGGTATTCACCGCCCTTTGAGCGTACTGAGCGGCTCCACATCCGTTCGTAGGCATCACTGAATATCATGTCTTTCGATGCTTCGGCCGTATACCATGCTCCCTCTTCAAACTCGGCTTCAAGCTGCCCGGCAGTCCACCCTGCATAACCAAGAAAAAAGCGGATTTCACCAGGCATCATGACACCTGTATTCAGGAGAAAACTCAGTTGATTTTTGTCGCCGCCCCAAAAGAGGCCGGGTAGAATTTCAAGTGAGTCTTCGATAAGATCACCCCGCAGATGCAGAAAATGCACCGTATCTACCTGAACAGGCCCCCCCATGTGAAGAGGCTCTTCGATCTCCTCAAAACCAGCTATGGCTTCACAAACCTTGAATTCCATCGGACGGTTAAGAATAAAACCCAAAGAGCCCTTTTCGTTATGCTCACACATAACAAGAACCGTGCGTTTGAAATTCGATTCCAGCATATTGGCTGAAGCAATCAGGAGTTTGCCAGCTTTAACCTTGTCAAATTCGTTTACCATATTCGTTTATGATGTTTTTTGCTGCAAATAGTCGAGCAACTCTTCTGCGTGTCCAACAGGATTGACTTTCGGCCAAACTTTTTCAATTACTCCCTGCTCATTAATCAAATATGTTACCCTGCTGGTACCCATATATTCACGTCCCATAAACTTTTTCTGTCCCCATACTCCGTAAGCTTCGACAATATGCTTGTCCGGATCGGCAACAAGGCGGAAGGGCAACGTGAATTTTTCGGCAAACTTTTTATGTTTTGTCTCGTTATCGACACTGACGCCAAGAATATCTACCCCCAGTTCGTTAAAGTTAGGGAAATTATCCCTAAAAGCACAAGCTTCCTTTGTACATCCAAGAGTATCATCTTTCGGATAAAAATAAAGGACTACCTTACGGCCACGGTACTCTCCGAGAGAAACCGGTTTTCCATCCTGGTCTTGAGCGGCTATTGGCGGTGCCGTGACGCCTTCTTTAAGTATTGATATTGACATGAATGAAACTTATTCTAATTATATGAACTTATTTCAATTGTAAATCAATCACTACTGCAAAAAGTTTCTTGAGGGTATCATGAAATCTTATTCATTTTGTCCGATTTGCGCTGAAAGACTTGATAAAGCTATAATTGATGGACGTGAACGGATGTTTTGCCCATCATGCGGATGGGTACATTACGTCAACCCTCTTCCTGTTGCAGTGGCCTATACCGTAAATCGGAAAGATGAGCTCCTTGTAATTCGGAGGGGTCATGAACCATCATTCAATGAGTGGGCTCTTCCTGGAGGGTTTCTTGAAACAGGCGAAGAACCTCACGAAGGGTGTTTACGGGAGCTGATGGAGGAGACTTCACTGGAAGGAAAAGTTGACAGCCTGATAGGCGTTTATCATCGTGATGTTGAACTCTATGGTTCACTGCTGGTACTTGCTTACCGGGTCAGGGTTGCTATTGACGCCATAACAATAAACCATGAGTTGCTGGATGCCGGCTTTTATCCCCGACATCTTATACCGGAGGTACGAATACCGCTGCACCGGCAGATTATAGTGGATGGCAACAAAACTCAGAGACCAACTTTCCAGCAGGCTGCATCATGGCCGACCTCATAGGCAACAAGATCAGGCTGAAGATGCCGGCAGTGGTCGTCGGCTAGAGGGCATCTGCCTGCAAAGCGGCACCCTTCGGGCAGGTTGATAACGCTCGGCACGTTGCCTTCAATAACATGCAGCCTCTTTTTTGGCGCACCTAAATGAGGAATGGATTGTAACAGGCCCTGGGTATAGGGATGAAGAGGATTCTGGAAAAGCTGCTGGACCGAACCTTTTTCGACCACTCTGGAGGCATACATTACAAGTACCTCTTCGCAAAGCTCGGCTACAACGCCAAAATCATGGGTGATGAGCATAACACTCATGCCGGTATCGGACTGAAGTTTGCTGATAAGATCGAGAATCTGAGCCTGAACGGTGACATCGAGGGCTGTGGTGGGTTCGTCGGCAATGAGAAGGGCGGGATTGCAGGAAAGCGCCATGGCAATCATGACCCGTTGGCGCATACCTCCTGAAAGTTCATGGGGGTAAGAGGAATATCGCTCGGCCGGGTTTGGTATTCCAACCAAGTTCAGGAGTTCGATTGAGCGTTGTTTTGCTTCCGCCTGATTGACAGCACGATGAATGAGAATCTGTTCCGAGATCTGGCTGCCGCAGGTAAATACCGGATTGAGCGAACTCATTGGCTCCTGGAAAATCATGGCAATGTCGTCACCTCGTAGATTGCGCATTTTTTCTTCAGAAAACTTCAAGAGGTCCTCCCCTTTCCACAGTATCTCCCCTCCCGCAAAATAACCGGGCGGCATTGGCACCAGGCGCATAATAGAGAGTGCTGTGACCGATTTTCCGCACCCGGACTCCCCTACGACTCCCAAGGTACGGTTGCGGCCAAGAGAAAAGCTAACACCGTCAACTGCTTTGG
Organism: uncultured Chlorobiaceae bacterium; assembly: GCA_903920215.1. Taxonomy (GTDB): domain Bacteria; phylum Bacteroidota; class Chlorobiia; order Chlorobiales; family Chlorobiaceae; genus Chlorobium. The sequence continues at coordinate 35,621 of CAIXLG010000092.1, read as the reverse complement.
CAATTCCATTGTCGGTTGAGTAGTAAGTCCTGAGATTTTTCAGTTCAAGAATTTTTTCCATATATAACAGTCTTCCAGGGCCGTAAAGAGTTCAGAGTGTTGCCAGGCATTGAGGGAATCAAGCATGAAAATATAGTTTGTAAGCTTCATATGAAAACGTTATCAGATTCAGATCTGCAAAGCACGACCGTCACTAAAAAAAATTCCAGCTTTCTTATTGAGACCGTTAAGGAATCAACTCCCTACAGTCTGCTTACACAAGCTTTAGCTGACAGATCTCAAAAAAACAATGATATTTTTCCACCAATTGATATCTCCGGGTTACAGGGCTCTCTCTCTTCGGTTCTTGCGGCAGCTCTTTTTGCAGATATGCACTCTTCTCTCATGGTGGTCTGTGGTCAAAACAGCTTCGAATTGTATGACAATGATCTCGACGCACTGATTCCCAAAGAGAAAATCTGCAATACATCTGATGAACTTTCGCTGTCGATCGGGGCTATCTCCAAAGGGAAAAAATCGCTCATACTCTCTTTTTTCGATGACCTCGACGTTGCCCTTTGCAAACCAGTCGAGGCCGAAAGCCGGATATTCAGACTGAAAACTGACCAGACGGCAGGATATGAAACCCTGAAAATATTTCTTACTGCCAACGGCTTTGAGCAGAGAGAGTTTGTTGAGAACGAGGGAGAGTTCTCCGTGAGAGGCTCAATTATTGACGCATTCCCCTTTGGAGCGAGGGAACCGTTTAGAGTGGAATTTTTTGGCGATACCGTTACATCGCTGCGCATTTTTGACATCAACAGTCAGCTTTCAGGAAAAACGGTGACAACCGCCGATATTTCAGCCAGTTTTTTAGATACAACAACAAAGAGTGCCGGCACTGAAACAACAATTCTTGACTATCTGGACCAGCGAACAGTCGTTATCATCGATGATTCAACTGAATTTGCTTCACGGAAGAATCATGATGCCTTAGTTGAAGGGCTTTCAAGGTTTCGATGTATTAGAATTACACACTCTTCACCTTCGGCAATTGACTTCAAGTCAACTGCGCAAAAAAAACTTAACGCAAATTTCCGAATTCTCGCCACCCTGCTGCAAAAGGAAATAGCCACTAATAAAAAACCGCTCTTTGCAACCAGTTCACGACGTGAAATAGAGGGGTTGACTGATTTTCTGGCAGAGGAAATGATGAATTCGGGGAGTGAGGAGACTCTGGAGGCAAGCTGGGTTCCGATTAACCTGCATACGGGATTTATTTTCGGCAATCTTGATCTCTATACAGAGTCGGACATCTTTGGGAAACTGCACTCGCATAAAGCTCACCGTAAACGGAAAATAAGGGGGATTTCGCTCAAGGATCTCCAGAAGCTTAAAGTCGGTGATTATGTAGTCCATGAGGATTACGGCATTGGAATATTCAAATCCCTTGAAACCATAACGGTTGGAAATTCCGAGCAAGAGTCGGTGCTTATTGAGTATTCGGGCGGGGATCAGCTTTTTGTGAATGTGCAGAGTATCAACCTGCTTTCGAAATATACGGCTTCGGAAAGCTCCCTTCCAACACTCTCAAAACTTGGCAGTTCGAAATGGGCGGCAAAAAAAGAGAAGGTTCGTTCGAAACTCCGTGATATTGCTATAAACCTGATAAAGGTTTACGCCCAGCGGAAAATGCAGCCCGGATTTGCCTTTGAACCTGACTCTATATTCATGCGCGAATTTGAGTCGTCATTTATTTTTGATGAAACACCTGATCAGTTCAAGGCAATTGAGGCGGTTAAAAAAGATATGCAGGAACCGCATCCGATGGACCGGTTAATATGCGGTGATGCCGGTTTTGGAAAAACCGAGATTGCCATGCGTTCGGCTTTCAAGGCTGTTGAGTCCAGAAAGCAGGTTGCCGTGCTGACGCCGACAACTATCTTAGCCCATCAGCATGCTGAATCGTTTACCAGAAGGTTTGAGAATTTTCCTATTTCAATTGCCGTACTCAGCCGCTTTGTGCCTCGCAAGGAACAACTGGAAATACTCAAAAAAATTGAGCTGGGACTGATTGATATTGTTATCGGCACTCATCGGCTGGTATCGAAAGATGTTCACTTTAAAGAGCTTGGTCTGCTTGTTATTGATGAAGAGCAGCACTTCGGGGTTGAGGTTAAAGAGAAACTGCGTGAAGCGTTCCCCGGGGTTGACACCTTGACCATGTCTGCAACACCCATTCCCAGGACCTTGCAGTTTTCTATGCTTGGGGCAAGAGATCTTTCGATTGTCTCTACTCCGCCTAAAAACCGGCAGCCGGTCGAAACTATCATTACCGATTATGACACGTCACTTATTCAATCGGCTATCCTCAGGGAAATCAAACGGGAGGGGCAGGTATTTTTTCTGCATAACCGGATTGCATCTCTTGAGGAGATCCTGAATACACTCAGGGAGCTTGTTCCTTCTGCAAGGATTGTTTACGCTCATGGCCAGTTACCACCGAAGGAGCTTGAAAAAATAATGATGGATTTCATGCAGAAAGAGGTTGACGTGCTTATTTCAACCACCATTATCGGCTCAGGCCTTGACATTTCGAATGCAAATACCATCATCATCAACCGGGCTGACATGTTCGGGCTTTCCGACCTTTACCAGCTACGCGGAAGAGTGGGACGAAGCGATCGAAAAGCATACTGCTACCTGGTAACCCCACCTCTGCACACCCTGAAAAGGGATGCCGTCCAACGTCTTGCGGTGATTGAAAGCTTTACTGAACTTGGATCAGGCTTTAATATTGCCCTTCGGGATCTCGATATCCGCGGTGCTGGAAATCTGCTTGGTGCTGAGCAATCGGGGTATATCCATGAACTCGGCTTTGATCTCTATCAAAAAATGCTTGCAGAGACTGTGGCTGAACTGAAATCAAATGAATTCAGTCACATGTTTTCAGGTGATGATAAACCGTCAGCCAGGCAATCAAAAGCCTGTGATCTTCTCTTTTTCTTTGACGCCCTTATTCCTGATTATTATGTCAATGCGACGCATGAACGTTTTGCGTTTTATGACAAAATCTCAAAAGCGCCCTCAGCTGAGAGCATCGATGCCCTGGCGGTCGAACTCAAAGACCGTTTTGGAGCGCTGCCTGAAGAGGTTTCGAACCTTCTTCTTTTGACAAAACTTAAAATAGTCGGATCGTCTCTGGGACTTGAAAAGATTGATATTCAAAAGTATACGTTGACCCTTTATCTCCCTGACCAGCACGATGAACATCTTGGAAACAGGGATTTTTTCCAGTACCTGTTTGTTTCGGTTCAGGAATCATGGATGCAGAAGTATAACCCTGGATTCAAGATGGATAAAAAAATAAAACTTGTACTGACCCATCCTGCCGGTACAGATTCGTCCCCGACAGCTTTGATAGACGAGTATGCGGAACTGCTGAAAAAGCTGGACGCAGTGGCGAAAGAGAGTGCTGAGTGCTGAGTGCTGGGTACTGAGAAAGAAATAGTGGGCAGTTGGCTGGGGAAGAGGGCCCATAGGGCTTATGTGGGAAAAATCGGGAGAATTTATTTTTGGCGGTTGAAAAATAATTGACTTCACCATCGAAACTTTTGTAATAATTCTTATGTTCATAATAAGCGGACAAATTTAGTCCTATAAACTAAACTGTTACAATTATGAACATCTCTATAAATAATAACACATACGAAGCAAAGAAGGGTGACAGGCTGCTTGATATTGCTCGCAGCAACCATGAACATATCGGGTATTTCTGCGGTGGCAACAGCATCTGTCAAACATGCTATGTAAAGGTTCTTGAGGGTAGTGAGAACCTGTCGGCTCTCAGTGTTGAGGAAAAGGGTCTTCTTTCAGACCGATTGATCAATGAAGGAACAAGAATGGCCTGCCTGACCACTGTTGAGAAAGAGGGAGATATTAGAGTCGTTTCGTTAGTTGAAGAGATAAAAAGGAGCTTTGAAACCAATCCCTTGCAGTTGACTGAACATGCCGCCAAAATGGGGTGGGAGTCGCTGGTAAAGTTTCCTGATACGATGCGGCTGCAGGCCGGAAGAGATTTTGATCTGTGGCAGCTCATTGCAGATGTCATCAGCGGAATCGGAGATGCTTTGCAGTTACTGGCCAATGCTTTGGTACCGTCATGTCCAGTGGATGGAAAGACGGATGCAGAAGCATGCAAACCTTTTCAAATTTCAGCCTTCTGCAATGGCAATAAAGAAAAAAATACCGATACAGAGAGCGAAGGTATTGCCGCATAGGCTTCAAAAGGTAAACGCTTAAACCTTGTTCTTCTGTAAGGGAAGAACAAGGTTTGATTAAGTGCTGGTAACAAATTTTTTATATCTTAGAAAAAAGAGGTTGATGAGCAGGTTACATTAATTCACCACTAATTGCATGAGCCAATGATCATCTCTATTAATGATAAACCTTGCGAAGGGCATGTTGGTGAAGTGCTTCTGAAGGTTGCTCAACTCAATAAGAGCCATATAGGCTGTATCTGTGGCGGGAACGGTATTTGCCAGAGTTGTTTTGTGTATGTGAAAGAAGGAAGTGAGTGCCTGTCGTCTCCGGGTTTAGAGGAGAAAGCATTTATTTCTGATATGCTTTTCAGGGAGGGTGGACGGCTTGCCTGCAGGAGTGTTATTGTCAAGGAGGGAACCATAAAGGTGCTTTCGAGGGCTGAATACCTTCGGCGCATTGTTTTAGGGTTCAAGGTGCCGGAATTTATCACGTATGCCGAGACTATCGGGTATAATGTGACCAATAAACTGCCGGATGGAGCAGGCACCCTTTTTAACCGTGTTAAAGCGGGTACAGTAAGCCCCGGTGATTCGTTGAAAAAAATCGGGAGTGGACTGGCTTATGGATCACTTCTCGCGAGTACTACTTTTATGGAGACATTTCCCTTCATGCAGTACCCTGTATCCATCCTTACCGAGGGGGTGAAAGGAGTTTTCAAGAGTGCAACAGAGGTTGTGTGCAATGTGACTGGAGGATGCCTGCAATTGCCGGGAACGGATACTTCATGCTGCGGGACAAATAAAACTCCGGTTACCAAAATCGGTCAAGATATCTAAAAAGTAGTTTTTCCCATTGCGGCGAATCGGGTAAAAACAGCAACCATGAACTCCTGATGGGGTATTCTTCGGATATTGAAAATATTGAGTTTGAGCTTGGTGCAAAAACCCTTGAACGGTGGTTGATCAAGCCTGAGAGAACTATGGATGTTGTTCTCGGAATACCGAGAGAACGTGCTCAGGATGAGAGACGGGTGGCTATTTCTCCTCCTGGAGTTCAAATACTTGTTGAAAATGGCATCAAAGTCAATATTGAACGAGCTGCCGGAAATTTCTGCAACTTTACGGATAGCAATTACGCGGAAGCGGGAGCTTCACTTGCTGAAACTCCCGAAGAGCTTTATGAGCGGTCCAACGTCATCGTCAAGGTGTCGCCCCCTCAACCTGATGAAATCCCCCTCTTTCAGCCCGGGCAACTGCTTATTTCAGCACTGCACCTTGGAACCATTACCCCTCAACTTATACAAGCCCTGCTTGAAAAGAATATCACCGCACTGGGATTTGAATTTATTGAAACAAGGGATGGCGAGCTGCCGATAGTAAGAACACTGAGTGAAATTGCGGGTTCTCTTGCCATTCAAACGGCGGCTAAATACCTTGAAACCGGGTATGGCGGCAGCGGAATACTGCTTGGAGGCATTGCCGGTGTACCGCCTGCGCACGTCACCATTATCGGTGCAGGAACGGTTGGGCTTTTTGCTGCACAGGACGCGCTTGGACTTGGTGCTCAAGTCACGGTTATCGACAAGGAGATTAACCGTCTGAGAAGATTTGAAGCGTTTTTCAACCGTCACCTTGTCACAGCAATAGCCAATGACCATTACATTGCTGAACTTGCCAAGATATCGGATGTTGTGATCGGCGCGTTAAGCCCGAGACAGAAAATAACAAAACCGCTGGTGAGTGAACAGGTGGTTAAATCGATGAAGCCTGGTTCGGTTATTATTGACGTCTCTATTGATCAGGGGGCCTGCTTTGCCACAAGCAGGCATACATCGCATACCAATCCTATTTATGTAAAACATGGGGTTACCCACTACTGCGTTCCTAACATTCCTTCCGCTGTGGCTAAAACAGCCTCTTTTGCTCTTACCAATACGCTGCTCCCCTTTTTACTGAAACTCACCTCCCATGAGACTATCTCGGATATACTCTGGAAAAACCACAGTCTGAGACGAGGAACCTATATTTTCAAGAGTTACGTCACGAAAAAAATTCTTGCCGAACTGACTGATCTTCCATTCAGGGAGATCGATATGCTGCTTGCTGCAAGCTAGCAGGTAAGTTTGTTGGCAGTTGGCAGTGGGCAGAACTTAGGGTACCGACAGGTTTGTTGTTGGGGTTCAGGAATCACCCCAACCTACAGAGGAGGTAAAGAATAGAGGTGCACTTATATCAATTCGTCAAGCGGTTTGCCGAATTGCCTTGCAATATAGGATGCGCATGAGACGCCTGAATAGGTGACCGCGATAACTCCCTGACCCGGGAAGGTACTGTCGCCAGTGGCAAAGAGGTTTTTAATCCGTGTGCTGTTCTGGGGCTTTTGCAGGATGTTCTGACCTGGCTTCAAGAGCGGCCCGTAGGATCCTTTGAAGCGGTTAAGATAGCGCTGATGAGTCAATGGCGTTGCAAGCACCTTGAGTTCGATGGCATTTGACAGGCCTGGAAGAATACGTTCTGTCCGGGATATCACGCTTTCAGCCAAGGCTTCTTTTGCGTTTCGGTATGCACCATTTCCCCTGTCGTAGTGTTGCCACTCATCGGCCTCGGCGGTAACAAAAGCATGGACGATATGTTTGCCTGGAGGGGCCAGGGAGGGATCAAGAATCGTTGGAGCTGAAAAATAAATGGTCCCGCCGGGCTGATTATAGGTATCCCACTTATCTACAAGAATATGGTGAACATAAAACTCTTTTGGAATGACTGAGGCATCTACACCGAGATAGAGCTGGAACCAGCTCGGGGCTCTTAAAAATGTGCTTTCATCAACCTTGTAGCGCGAATCGGTGATCAGGCGATTGAAGGTATCCCATACAGTGGCATTGGTAATGACTGCTTTTGCTAAATATTCAGTCCCATCAGCAAGCCTGACGCCTCGAGCTTCGCCATTTTCAACAATTATAGAGGTTACCTCGGATTGGTAGCGGATTCGACCTCCGGATTTTTCAATGCCTTGACATAATGCTTTGGGAATGGCACCAGAACCTCCGACCGGATAGTTGATGCCACCGGAATGCCGATCAGCAAGACAGATGCCGGCATTGACCAGTGGAGTTGAAACCGCATCCTGCACCGCCCAGGAATAGGCTTCTATATCAATAAATTTAAGAAGCTCCTCATCGCGGATATACCTCCTGGCTGTTTTACCCATTGAGCGAAAAGTCTTCAGTGCAAGTGCGATGGTTTTTGCTGGAAAAGTTACACCTACTGACGCCAGATGGAAAACATCCTCAAGCGAACCGGCAGGAAGTGAACTGAGAATATCGTGAACTGCCTCAAGTTCGTTGTAAAACTTTTCAATGCCATCACGTTCATGCGGGAAACGTGCACGGAGAGCATCGAGAAATGCATGGCGGTCATAAAAAGCAGGGATTGAAAAACCGCTTGGCAGATGATAATGAATCTGTACAGGATCGGAAATCGTCGGCACATGAAGCCCAAGTTTTCTGAATATCCTTGTATGAAGGTTGAGTGTGCCGCTTTTGCAGTTTTCACCAAAACCGTAAAAGACTGATGCTCCTGCATCAAAATTGTAGCCCTCACGCTGAAAAGAAGAACAGCTTCCTCCCGGATAACGGTTTTTCTCGAAAACGAGCGTTGAAATACCTCGATCCTGAAGGAGCGCTGCGGCAGTGAGGCCACCAATTCCTGAGCCGATTACAATGATTTCGGCAGCTTCATTCATAGAAATTGTACATCTTGATTCGGAAGTAACGTTCTTAACTGCCTTGAAATATATTGTTTTAAGTTAATTAGTAAAATGCACGATTCTCTTCCAATAATCTTGCTTTAGGAGATAATGATCAAACTTGCGGTTACCTGTTTTTTATGGTCGCTCATGCTGAACGCTAATCATCGTCACCGCCCCTGTGTCCCTCTCGTTCATTGTCACCCTCACCTTCCTTGCTGCCGTTGCGGTGGCATTTCATGCAATTCTGATAATTGGATATTCCCTCTTTTAGATGCTCGTAGGCAATACGAGACTGTGAATGTTCATGACAGTTATAGCAGGTATATTTTTTATAATTACCGGGTTCCGTATGGCAGGTGACGCAGCTTGCCTTGTGATCACCGTCAAGCCTGAAATAGCTGTTATGGTCAAAGGTTGCCGGTTTCCAGGCAGTAGTTTTATGGCAATCCGCACAACTTGCGGTTACTTTCAGGTGAAGGTTATCCTTCGGCTGGTCAGCTTTGTGGCACGTTATGCACTGCTGCCCTGATGATGCCGTGAGCTTGCTGTGATTGAAAGTTGCTGGCTTCCATTGGTTTGTCCCATGGCACTCTGAGCAATTGCCAGTTGCATAACGATGGAGAACATCCTGAGGCTTTTTATTCCTGTGGCATGTTATATACTCTTTCTGTTTTACAATCGAAAGCGAGCTGTGTTTAAAGGGTTTAAGTGCTTTTGCCGCGTCAAGATCCCGGTGATCGGTATGACAGTCTATGCAGGAGTTGGTGTCGACCCCTCTGTGAAACAGAACCTTGGTGGTATCTTTTGGAAGCAAACTGCCTGCCACATTCCTAACGCTGATATCACTCTGTTTATGACAGCTGATACACTGAACTGAAGTAACACCTGCAAAAGGTTTGTGACAACTCAGACACTCTTTTTTCAATGATTGATGCCCTTTTATCAGCGGCCCGGGGCTAAGAAGGAGTTCAGGGAACGCAACTGCCAGAGCAGCCAGAATTATAGTTGCTGCTATAAAAATAAACAGTAGTACTTTCAATGGATTACCTCCAGTTCAAAAAGAATGTTATGCTCAGAATATGGATGAGGGTCAATGCCATCAATATGGAAACCATAGGCATATGGATGGTTCTCCATTTCCCCAGAGTTTTGACGGTCAACGTATCCCAGTATTGTTGACGGTCAAGGTTATCATCGGTCACTTCAAGACCAAGCTGTTTGATTTTCATTTTCACCTCATCCCTGACTTTTTTTAGCAGATATTGTCCGACATGTCCGCTGCCTGTGACTATCAGCATAAAGGCTGTAGCAACCCAGGGAAGAACGGCATTGAAATGAATGCCTGAATGAATGAGAATCATCAATGTTCCGATCCAGCCCGCTTTACAGTGAAGCCAAAGAAAAAATTTGAGCGTTCCATTGCTTATAACCTTACTTTTTCGGGCAGAATAAGCAAATGAAAAAACAAGAAAAGCTGTGCCGGCAAAACCCATATACCGACCTATCCATGCAAGATGTGCAACGTGCAAAAGATAGTCAAGCAATATAGCCACAATAATCAGAAGTAGATATGAGACCGTGAGAGGTAAGGTCCTTTGTATTAATACAGATTTCCACATAGTTCAGTATCATTAAGCATTCATAGCAATCGGGTATAAGATAACTGGCGGTAACTATAGCGACCCTAAGACAACCTTAAAAATCAATTAAGAAAAGCTTAGGCTTGAAAAAAATAGGGGCTTTTGGGGAGAGGTAAGCAAAGCATGAGCAACGCAAGATTGAAAAAACTCAGGCTTTAAATTTTTTTATTGCTTATTTTTGATGATGGTAACGTGTTTTAATCAAATGAATAAATAGTTAAAAAATAATGAAAAACCAGATATGGTTGACCGCTGGAATAGCAGGTATGCTTCTCGGCAGCCCTTTCGCCGCTGCTCATGCAAAAAACGATGTGCATTTCAGTACAGGAAGCAGACCATCCTTTGTTATTGATTCTCCACCAAGATTGATTTACCTGAAAAATCAAGGTTTTTCAGTATCTGTCGGGAGTCGATATGATATGATATTCTATGGAAACAGGTACTACATCTTCGATGACGGTCGCTGGTACTGCTCTCTTCGTTACCGGGGGCCCTGGACTCTTACGAAGAATAACCGTTTACCATTAAAGCTGAGAAGGTATAGCTGGGATGAGATAAGCAGATATCGCGATGTTGAGTATCGCAGAACTGATAGCCGTGATGACAACAGGAGGCGATTTATTGATGAAAGGAACGGGGAAGGTCGCAGATCGTATGAAGAACAAAATACCCATACTGAGTTCATACCAAATCGTCACGAGCCGTCAAACCAGAACGTTGAAATAAGGTCGCACCAAGGGCGTCAAAACGAAGCTCCTGATAACAAGCCGAATCATGGCCAGCAAAGCAACGGCCAAGATAACAGACCGAATCATGGCCAATTAAACAATGCTTTTGACAACAAGCCGAATCAGGGACAACCAGGCAAGCCCTCTGACAACAAGCCGCAGGGTCAGCCAAACAAACCCTCTGACAACAGGCCGCAGGGTCAGCAAAACAAACCTTCTGACAACAGGCCACAGGGGCAGCCAAACAAGCCCTCTGACAACAAGCCACAGGGGCACTCTGACAGCAAGAAACAAGATGGTGCTCAACACAAGGATGAGAACAATAAATAAAAGACGCACCATGAATTGAAAAGCTCATTCATCCTGAAAGTTTTTCAGAGAACATAGGCAAAGGCCAAGCCTCCCGACAGTCAGTAAAGCGAACGATAACGCTCTTCTTCTACTCTGCCAGGAGGCTTGGCCTTCTCTGTTGTACTACACCGGAAAGTGACAGGGGTTAGCCTGTTGTTGCGGATTGATTCCACTCTATATGAATGGAAAAACTTATATTTATAAGATTTGGAGTGTTTTTTGCTTTAATTATTTTATGATTTCAGTCCTGCATACAAAACAATGTGATTTGAACCCGGTAGACTTTAGCTCATGGATAAACCCGATCCAACCCGTAACACCACAACCAGGACAAAAAAAGAATCTTTGTCCAAGGAGGAGCGTCAAAAGCAACTCGAGTTTCAAAAGGAAGCGGTTGTTCATCTGAATTCGCTCTATAATTACGCGCTCCACTTAACCATGAATCCGAGTGATGCCGAAGATCTGGTACAGGAAACCTATCTCAAGGCGTATAGATTTTTTAATTCTTTTGAGAGGGGAACAAACTGTAAGGCTTGGCTGTTTAAAATCCTGAAAAACAATTATATCAACCGGTTTCGCAAAAATTCTAAAGAACCGGGGAAGGTCGATTACGATCTTATAAAGGATTTCTATCATTCTATCAAAGATGTTCAGAATGATACCAGTGAAGCTGAAAGCGATTATTTCCATTCATTGCTTCATGAAGAGGTACATCAGGCTCTTCACTCTTTGCCTGAAGAGTTCAGGGAAGTGATACAGTTGTGTGATATTGACGGTTTTACTTATGAAGAAATTGCAAATATGGTTGAAAGCCCGATCGGAACAGTAAGATCAAGGTTATATAGAGGTAGAAAACTGCTTCGTGAACAACTTGAGGGGTATGCTAAAAAATATGGATTCAATACCGATAAAGATCATTAAAATCAATACGCTCAAAAATTTGTAAACTATGAACTGCCAAAAAGCCCAGGTACTTATGAGTGCCGCCGTGGATTGTGAGCTAAGAGTAAAGGAAGAAGAGGGCTTTCTATTACACCTCTCGGAGTGCAAAGAGTGCAGAGATGAGTTTGAAGATGCCAAAAAAACCAAAATGATCATCAAGGAAAAAATTGTTCAGTTTAAGGCTCCTCAAAGCTTGTTTAATTCTATTATGGAATTAACCAGCATGAGCAGTTTAGAGCACTGAGATACCCCCGTTTCAAAATAGCCAGTCTCTTTTATTCTTTATGATACTCTCATAAAATCCGTTTATGGTTTGATTAGTATAATTTAATGGCTATATAATCACATAACCACTTAAGAAAACATTATCTAATGTCAAGCGGGTATTATAATTACTACCCCTTCCGCAAAAAGGTTGTTATGAACAAGACTGTTACAATAACTGAAGAAGAAGTGAAAAGATGGAATCTCAATATGCCTGACGAAATGCTTGAAGCCGTATCGAGCCGGTTCAAGCTGCTCTCTGAGCCAATGAGACTTAAAATATTGCGTGTTCTGTGTGAGCGGGAGCATACTGTTCAGGAGATCGTCGAGAAGGTTAATGCGACTCAGGCAAACATTTCAAAACATCTTGCCCTGATGCATGAAAATGGGGTTGTTAACCGCCGCAAAGAGGGCTTAAAATGCTATTACCGCATCGTGGATGACAGCATTATCTATTCATGCTATCTGAGCTCAAAAAGTGTTGTTGAAAATCTTCAGGAGCGACTCAGCTGGGTACAGAACGTCAACACCAAGCTATCCAACTGACCGAAAGCCTCACCTTGCCGCGCCGCAATAATGCATTCGAATTTGCTTGAATCTCATTGCTTCAGCGTTACAACTCCACCTCGAATTACTTTATAATCCATAAGCAAGTGTACGGTATTGTGCATACCCTGTCAATATTGACACTATATGACATAATATCATTAAAGTAAATAGTAGTGCGACATTTTTACCATAACCCTTCCTTTTATATCTCTAAAAAAGCACAAAAGTCACTACTTTCATGCTTTGGCACGCTTCTTGCAAATTATTGGCAGTAAGTCGTTTATCGCTTACAATCAATCAAATAATAATAGCAAGCTTAAAAAGGAGAACAACATGATCGTAAAATTATCTAAAGACCCGATGAGGCTGTTTGATGATATCCGTTCAAGTGCCCAAACATCTTCAATACCGGCTTTCAATGTTGATATTTCGGAAGATGAAAGCGGGTTTCATATTGATGCTGAGTTGCCGGGTTTAGCCAAAGATGAGATTGCTCTCAATATTGAAGATGATGTGCTGACCATAAAAGCAGAGAGAAAGCAGTCCAGTGAAGAGAACAAAAAAGGTTACCTGCGTATTGAAAGAACCTATGGCTGCCTGCAGAGAAAATTTAATCTTGGTGAGACTATTGATCAGGAGAACATTAATGCAGGGCTTGACAATGGAATACTTCATGTAACCTTGCCAAAAGCTCAGATAACAAAAAAAGCAAAGGAAATTTCGATCAACTAACATGATGCAATCCGGACTCAGCGCCATACGATGCGAGTCCGGTTCTTTATATATCACTATCAAAAAAAGGAACTACTCTCATGGGAAAAATTATCGGCATCGATCTTGGCACAACGAACTCCTGTGTTGCAGTCATGCAGGGATCGCAGCCAACGGTTATTGAAAACTCGGAAGGTAACCGTACAACACCGTCTATTATAGCTTTAACTAAAACAGGCGACCGTCTGGTAGGGCAGGCTGCAAAAAGACAGGCTATCACAAACCCTAAGAACACGATTTTCTCAATTAAACGCTTCATGGGGCGCAAATATGATGAAGTCCCAAATGAAAAGAAGCTTGCGCCGTATGAAATCATCAATGAAAATGGCGAGGCTCGTGTAAAAATAAATGATAAAATTTACTCGCCACAGGAAGTTTCAGCAATGATTCTGCAGAAAATGAAGCAGACTGCGGAAGATTTTCTTGGTGAAAAAGTTACCGAAGCAGTTATCACTGTACCGGCATATTTCAATGATGCCCAGAGACAGGCTACAAAAGATGCGGGACGAATTGCCGGTCTTGATGTGAAACGAATCATCAATGAACCTACAGCTGCTGCTCTGGCCTATGGACTTGACAGAAAGCAGGAGAGTGAAAAAGTGGCGGTTTTTGACCTTGGCGGCGGAACGTTTGACATCTCAGTTCTTGAGCTTGGTGATGGTGTTTTTGAAGTTAAATCCACTGATGGCGACACACACCTTGGCGGAGATGACTTTGACCAGAAAATTATCGATTATATTGCTGAAGAGTTCAAAAAACAGGAAGGTATAGATCTCCGTAAGGATGCGATTACCCTACAGCGTCTGAAAGAAGCTGCTGAAAAAGCGAAAATTGAACTCTCTTCAAGGACTGATACTGAAATCAATCTTCCATTTATCACAGCAACCCAGGAAGGCCCGAAGCATCTGGTGATCAATCTGACCCGTGCAAAATTTGAGGCATTGTGTTCAGACCTGTTCGATAAGATTCTTGACCCTTGCCGTCGTGCAATCAAGAATTCAAAGGTTGAAATGAAGGAGATTGATGAAGTTGTGCTTGTGGGTGGCTCAACCCGTATTCCGAAAGTTCAGGCGCTGGTCAAGGATTTCTTTGGAAAGGAACCGAACAAAAGCGTCAATCCGGATGAAGTTGTTGCCATCGGCGCAGCTATCCAGGGTGGTGTTCTGAAGGGAGATGTTACCGATGTTCTGCTTCTTGATGTTACTCCCCTTTCACTTGGAATAGAAACCCTTGGTGGGGTTATGACGAAGCTTATTGAAGCGAACACCACGATTCCGACAAAAAAGCAGGAGATATTTTCAACGGCAGGTGACAACCAGACCTCGGTTGAAGTTCACGTCCTGCAGGGAGAACGCCCAATGGCAAACGATAACAAAACACTTGGACGTTTTCATTTAGGTGATATTCCTCCTTCTCCAAGAGGCCTGCCGCAGATCGAAGTTGCCTTTGATATCGATTCGAACGGTATTCTGAATGTTTCGGCCAAGGATAAGGCAACTGGAAAGGAACAGAGCATAAAAATCGAATCAAGCAGCAAACTCAGTGATGCTGAGATCAATAAAATGAAAGAAGATGCTAAAGACCATGCTGCGGAAGATCAGAAACGCAAGGAAGAGGTCGATACGAGAAACATTGCAGACGGACTCATTTTCAGCACGGAAAAGCAGTTGAAGGAGCTTGGCGACAAAATACCTGCTGACAAGCGCTCCACTCTGGAAGGTACACTCGAAAAGCTTAAGGAGGCCTATAAGAACGGCACCATCGAGTCAATCAAGTCTGCCATGGAAGAACTCAACAAGGAGTGGGGAGAAATTGCATCCAAACTCTATGAGTCGCAAAGCGCTGAATCAGCACAGGCTGAACCGGAAACTCACAGTGGCGGTAAGGAAAAGAGCGGAGCGGGAAGTGGCAACGGTGAAGTTGAAAATGCTGAGTTTGAAGTAATCGACGACAGCAAGAAGTAATCGGATACATCGGTAATATTAGTTCTTTAACAAAGGGATTCATAATGAATCCCTTTGTTATTTAACCTTGTTTTGCTAATTTATCATCAAAGAAGGTAGAACACCGGAGTGTGTTATTTTTGCAAAATTTAACCGTGCAAACAATGCAACCTCAGCTCAGCCGTCCTAACACCGGCACAAATCAGGTCAGAATCAGTACATCAGGGCCATGGTCAGGCAATGCGGTTCATAAAGCAGCAAAATACTTTATAACCTCTGCGAAAAGAGACAATAGAGGCAACCTTCAAGTCGAGATCGGTCCGGCCTCCGGACGCAGAAAGCTTTCACCTACAAAGGAGATCATCAATAAGGTCATAAGCGGCGAAATTGAGCTTTTTGTGCTGACTACTCAGCCGGATATCGGTATTGACCTGAAGAAAAAAGTTATTGACAATGAAAACCGTTACGTCATCGACTTTGACAACCGGGGAGTAAAGTGGACCATGAGAGATATTCCTGTCTTTTATGATTCACTCCAGCAAAAACTTTGTGTCGAAATTGATCGCCGCACTTATACCCTTAATGAGTTTTTCAAGTAAGCGCGATCAGTTTTCGCTTTTTACTTATTAAGCCTCTTTTCATCCCTGTAATGCAAAAAGCCCTGGATATTCCAAGGCTTTTTGCATTACAGGGCACCCTCGTTGCTGAGATAAAAGATGGAGGGAGAACTTTTGTGTTGTTGGGGTTCAGGAATCACCCCAACATACATGGTGAGGAGGGGAGGTTTTGATAATCTACTGGATTTTCTTGCGCGCCAATGCAGCTTCAGGTGCTTTTGGATACACATTGGCAAGTGCCTTGAACCTTGCTTTCGCATTAGCGGTATCGCCTATCTTTTCAAAAGAAATTGCCTGTTTGAATAGCGCTGCAGGACGCTTGCTGCTTTTGACATATTTAGCTATCACTACCTGATATTCAAGAATAGCTTTTTCATACCATTTTTCGCCAAAGTAGCTGTCGGCAAGATAAAACTGTGCCTGATCAACAAGAGCGGATGCAGGGTAGGTCTTCAAAAGCGCAGTGAAACTCTCCCTCGACGGGGCAAAACTATTTTTTCCAAGCCTTTCCAGTCCTTCTTTGAGCAATCCCGCATCATCAATAATTCCTGAAGGTTTAGCACTCTCAGGGAATTCTTTCGGATTCGGCGCGACTAATGAGGATTGTTCCTTTTTGTCAATGCCAAGATACTGCTCAATTTTCTGCAGTCTGGATTCAAGATCGTCAGCCTTGTGGACCAAAAGAGAATCTTCCATTCCAAGGCGTCCGAATGTCTGGCTGTTCTTATGCGTCGCCTCTTCTATCCTGCCCTGCAGGCGCGAAATCTCATCATGAACCTGCTGAACATCTGAATAGGAGCCCGCAGACTGCGTTTTAATGGCTTCAGATTCAGTTTTCAGTTTTTGCAGATCATCCTGAACAACAACTAGATCCTGTTTTGATGCGCAGGCAGATAAAACAAGAAACGTCAAAAAAAGAAAAGGTGTAATCTTTTTATTCATAAAGCATATTGGAGTATGTATTCGATTTATACCATTCCTTTAATCGCTCTGAACCAAAACTGTCTGATTCGAGACTGGATTAGGCCACACCAAGCTTGACAATATATTCTTTTGCACTTGCAGCTCGGCCCTTTAGGGGGTGTTGAGTCATATCTGCAAAATATATTGTTTTCACCTCTATTTTCCCATGTAGAATATGCAAATTAGTTGCCTATAGGAGGCCATGATACCTGAGGTCAACCATGGTCACTTCTCGATACCTTCAGGGGTAAATACAAATCCAATCCACACATCCCCTGTACCTTCCTGTTTTGGAAGAGCTGGAAGAGGAGATGATTTTTCAAGGGCTTTTTTTACCGAATTGTTAAGGTATTCGCTTGGAGCTTTTTTATCAAAAACAATCTTGTTAATTGTTCCGTTAGCTAGAATATTAATGCGAACATAGACCTCCATTCCGTAACTGTTTTTAAGCAGCAACTTGGAAAACTCCCAGTTCTGCATAATAATTGATGCAATTTCTGCCTGGTAAGGGGCGGATTGCCCTTCTCCTCCATACCCTTTACCTGCACCACTCCGACCACCAGATGAACTGCCTTTTCCACTTCCTGAGCCTGTTGATGCAGGGCCGCCTTCCGATTTTACTTTCTGCTGAAGCCGGGCAAATGCATTGTTCAAACTGCTTGCAGAAGTCGGTGGCGTTGAGGCCGTTTTTTTGTCGACAGTTTGCTTGAGGCGCTCAAGTGCTTTGCTGATATCAGCAGGTTTATCAACAGCTTTAGGCTTTGCTTTTACCGGCAAAGGTTCGACTGCAACTTTCTTTGGGGGAACCGGTGCGGCTTCAGGAACATGCTCCTTAACCTTAACTGGTTTTGGTTCTTTCTTTGGAGTAACGGGCGGCACTTCCTTCACCGTAACACTTTTGCTGCTCCCAGCAGGATGCGAGACCTCTGTGGAAGGAGCGGAAGCGGCTTCCATGCCCCCCTTTTGAGAAAGTTCAGACGATCCACCTGAACCGGGAAGCGACACAATACTGACACTTACAATTTTCGGCTTAACAATCCGGTTTGCATCCAATATCTGGAGATATATTGCCAGAAAAATCACAAATGCATGAATGAGTGCTGCCGAAACAAGCCAAAGTGAAAATTTTTTTTCAGCATCAGTACGCTTCTGACCTTTTTCCATACTCCCCACTTATTTACCGCCTGCCTTCATTGCCGGGGCAGGTTCAGTCACCATACCAATATGCTCAATCCCTGCATCCTTGATCTGAGCCATAACATCCATGACCAGGCCGTAAGGAAGAGATTTGTCGGCTTTAAGATAGACGTCACCAGTACGCTTGACGTCCAGTATTGTCGGTAACTTCTGGCGTACCTCAGAAGCATTCAATTGATATTGATTAATAAAAACGCGACGAGAAGCGTCTATGCTGATGACAAGAGCTTTCTCATCTATATCCATCTGTTGAAGGGTAGTCTGGGGGGTATCAACCTTTACGCCATTTGTCATCATGGGAGCGGTTACCATAAAAATAATCAGCAGGACAAGCATGACATCAACGAAGGGTGTTACATTGATGTCACTCATCAACCGGCCTTTACCTGAAGTTATCATTTCCTCGGGGCACCTATGGTTCGTTAATGAATGCGGCAACAAATTCCGGAGAGAACTCATCAAGATCACGCTCAATAATGCCGATCTGATGGGTAAAATAATTATAGGCCATTACTGCGGGAATAGCAGCAGCAAGACCTGCCGCGGTAGCGATCAAAGCCTCTGAAATACCTGGTGCGACAGCGGCAAGCGAGGCCGACTGGGCCTTGCCAATGTTATGAAATGAGGTCATGATACCCCATACGGTTCCAAAAAGACCAATGAAAGGAGCTGTATTGCCTACTGTTGCAAGAAATGGAACCAGTGAGGAGAGCCTTTTGCTTTCTGCATTGGCTTCACGTTTAACTGCACGGGCAATGCGTACCCTAAGCTGGCGAATATCGACCTTATCGCTGAAAGCGTGGTACTCGACATACCCTGAACGAAAAACCCTCGGAAGAGAGCCTTTTCGGTATTTTTCACTTTCGACAAACGCTTTGTCAACGTTATAGATTTCGAAAAAAAAGTCCAGGAAAGCTCTGGACTCACTCAAAGATTTTCTGACATAGGTGAATTTGTATGCAATGATTGCCCATGATACAATAGAGAATGAGAGGAGTACAGAAAGAACAAATAATACTACAGGTCCGGCATCCGAAAGCAGGCCAAAAATTCCAAGATAAGAATCAACCATATCAATAGAAGCAATTAAAGTTCAATGAAACAAATGCACATTATCAATCACCAGATAAGCCAATGCAGAACCGGAAAGCGCACAAAGGGTGTTGACGAGATCGTTATTCACAAAGGGTGTTCCTTTTATAAGCCGGTTTTCAACAAGTAAACCATCCTCTGCAATGCTATGGGTCCTTTCGGTTACTTTTTCGCGGATCGGGTCGAAATACTGAGCCTGAACGGTTGCGCCGAAAAAGCTGTCAACCAAACTTGCAAGAAGTCCGGAAAAGCCTATGAGAAGAAACGATTGGAGTATTCCAAAATCAGAGAGCCATTTGACATTAACAAGCATTGCGCTTGCACATATAAAAAGCGAACCAAGGAATGCTCCGGAAGTCCCCGGCACTGAAACACCTCCAGAGGTTCCTACAGGCACCTCCTTGAAGGTGGTCACCAGCCAGGCTTTTGGGTTTGGCCACATGGTACCAATCTCTGTAGCCCAGGTGTCGGCCTGCACTGCAGCAAGCGTTCCAAGGTAGGCAAAAAAAACAGCCGGGTTATTGGTGAGTGAAAAAATAACCATTAAAACCCATGCTATGCCGCCGTTGGCGTAAACCTGACCAGCATCGCGCTGGGAACCTTTTTCAAAAACAAGATCAAAATAAAGAACCCCGCCGCAAGCAGCGGGGTATTTTGAAGACAACTCTATAATATCTTTACGCCTCAAGAGGCGGGGAATATGACCCATAGAGATTTAGCCTTACGTTTTTTACCGAGCTTCGACAAGACTGACGACAGAAGATAAAAAGTTAAAAGCGGTACAGTCCAGGCTATCCCTCCAATACCAAAAATTGTGGTACCAAGCAAAAATGTCGCCGTTGCGCCACTGTTATCAAGAAACTTGACCTTGATGGAAAAAACTGCAAGAAGAAAAGCAAAAAGTCCTCCGATGAGAAAGCGCTCAAGAAGAATAGTATGATTCATTTCAAGCACATAGAGCGTATAAGCAATCGACAGGGGAATAAAAAAATTGTCGAGACCGTGCGATAAAAGAGCTTCGACAGCAGTTGAGACAACCGCAAGAAGAAGTGCAAGAGCTAAAAGCATCAATAACGGCTTACCGGCCAGCCCACCGGTGAAATCTTTGCTGAACAGCATGAGAGTAGCACTCAGCAGAATAAAGCTGCTGAAAAACATGGTCAAAGATCCCTCAACAGTTTTAGGGTTTTTCGTCAGATGCTCAATATGTTTTTTGCCGACCGAGCTCCCCACAAGAGCAGCAAGCGAGTCACTGATGCCCATGACAAGCATGGAGGTCTGCAGTATCCACTTATGGGACTCCCACAGAAAAAGAATCTGAAGCAGAAAAATAAGCGGAAAAAAAAGAGAACCATAACTTTTTACTGCCGGTGACTGAACATTATTGTCTTCCGGAAGAGCAAGCAAAGAGCCAAACCATTGGAACCGGATATTAAGCCCGTTGAAAAGCAAAAAGACAAGTGCAGTAAACGCTGGATAAAAGCTGGATTGAAAATAGGAAGGCACAAAAAAAATAACAACACCCATGCATAAATGCATAATTTTTCTGACCACCAGACTGCTGATACTGAATTTTCTTGTGAGTAATTCGGCAAGGAGAACAAAAAGCAGAACAAGACACAACGTCAAAAAAAAGGCTGGCAGATCCTGAGGCAATGGAGCTTGGATGTTCAGCATGGTTGTGGAACTTTTTTGAAGGTTTAGTCCGAAAAAACCGACACTTAACTGAGCACGGAATTGTTTAAAAATATAACTGTAACACAACAGAATAAACAGTAAAAATCCATCGGATTTTAACTTTTTTAATGCTTGCTTTAATAAAACATTAAATGTAATTTATTACGAATCTCAGTTTAATACCGATAGAAACTTGTTCGCTTCAATGTCTGCATTCAATTTATATACCTGCAGTTCCTGCCGTGGTGTTGAACAACCTGCGTTGACGAGTTCATCCGGTTTCGGCTTTAATGACAAGCATTTGCTTAACACCCTCCATTCCATGATCGGGATTTTTGTCACTGTGGTGATTTCATCACTGAGTGTTGCTGTGCTCTAAGCCCAAAGCCGATCCCAAGTCCATTTTTTTCTCTTTCAGACTTTTCATCACAGTGGCTTCGGGAACAGCGGTCTCGGGGGTTTCTTTTAATTGTCAAAAAAAAATACTTGAACTGCAATGAGATCTGATACTATTAAAACAGGGTTTGAAAAAGCGCCTCACCGCAGTCTTCTGAAAGCCACAGGGTCAATTGTCTCAAACGATGACTTCAGAAAACCCTTTATAGGCATATGCAACTCCTATAATGAACTTATCCCGGGACATGCCCATCTTCAGGAGCTCGGAAAAATCGCAAAAGAAGAGGTTCGCAAAGCCGGGGGTGTACCCTTTGAATTCAATACCATCGGGGTTTGCGATGGTATTGCTATGGGGCATATCGGCATGCGCTACTCACTTGCAAGCCGTGAACTTATTGCTGACAGTGTCGAGACCGTTGCTGAGGCACACCGGCTCGATGGACTTGTCTGTATACCAAACTGTGACAAGATCACCCCTGGCATGATGATGGCCGCACTTCGAATCAACATTCCGGTTATTTTCGTTTCCGGAGGGCCAATGAAGGCCGGCCATACCCCTTCCGGAAAAACCATTGACCTGATTTCAGTCTTTGAAGCAGTAGGCCAGTACAGTACTGGAAAAATCAGCGAGAGTGAACTGGGTTCCATAGAAGACAATGCCTGCCCAGGTTGCGGCTCATGTTCCGGAATGTTTACAGCTAACTCGATGAACTGCCTCAGTGAAGCCCTTGGTTTTGCTCTGCCAGGCAACGGAACAATACTTGCAATTGACCCTCGTCGTAATGAACTGGTACAGGAAGCTTCACGCCGGATCATTGATCTGGTAAAGAGGAATATCAGACCGAGGGATATCCTTACACGCAAGGCTTTGCTGAATGCTTTTGCTCTTGACTTTGCAATGGGTGGCAGTACCAATACCATCCTGCATACTCTTGCCCTTGCAAATGAAGCGGAACTGGATTTTGATTTCTCTGAACTCAATGCACTTTCAGCCAAAACACCCTATATATGCAAGGTAAGCCCTGCAACAATGGCCGTCCACATCGAGGATGTTGACCGGGCTGGCGGAGTATCGGCGATCCTTCATGAACTCAGTAAGATTGAAGGGCTTCTTGATCTTTCGGCACTGACGGTAACAGGAAAAACACTTGGTGAAAATATTGCGGATGCTGAGATCACAGACCGATCTGTCATAAGAAGTGTTGAAGAGCCCTACTCATTTTCAGGTGGTCTGGCAGTTCTGTACGGGAATATTGCCCCACTGGGCGCTGTTGTCAAAACCGGAGCCGTCGCTGCAGAAATGATGAAACATACAGGCCCTGCAAAGGTTTATGACTGCCAGGATGATGCCATCAAAGGCATTATGGAGGATGATGTCAAAGCCGGTGATGTAGTTGTCATTCGCTATGAGGGTCCAAAAGGCGGCCCTGGAATGCCGGAAATGCTCTCCCCTACCAGCGCCATTATGGGTAGAGGGCTTGGAGAATCAGTTGCGCTCATTACTGATGGACGGTTTTCCGGGGGATCGAGAGGGGCCTGTATCGGTCACATCTCGCCCGAAGCTGCAGAGAAAGGTCCCATTGCTGCACTTGAAAATGGCGATATCATTACTGTTGATATTCCAAACAGAAGCATCTCTGTGGATTTAACCGATGATATTATTGCTGAACGGATGGCGCTGCTCAAGCCGTTTGTGCCAAAAATAACAAAAGGCTATCTGGCAAGGTATGCTCAACTGGTCACATCAGCCAATACTGGGGCAATACTGAAAAGCACTGTTACCTGTGAACCTAAATAAACACGCTATGCATTCTTCAAGCCAAACTCTCAATGGCTCAGAAATTTTTTTCGAATGTCTACGACGAGAAAACGTCGAATATATTTTCGGGTATCCGGGCGGTTCGCTCTTAAAAGTTTATGAGACTCTGTACGATATAAAGGATATCAAGCACATTCTTGTCCGTCATGAGCAGGGTGCGACTCATATGGCTGAGGGATACGCCCGCGCGACAGGAAAACCTGGTGTTGTTCTTGTCACTTCGGGACCCGGTGCGACAAACACCGTTACCGGCATAGCCAATGCCTATATGGACTCGTCGCCAATGGTGGTCTTTACCGGACAGGTTCCAAGCTCGCTCATTGGCAATGACGCCTTTCAGGAAGCCGATATTGTAGGGATCACGAGATCCATAACAAAACACAATTTTCTTGTCAAGGACGTCAAAGAGCTTGCCATAACAATCCGCAAGGCATTTTTTCTTGCTACAAATGGCAGGCCTGGACCTGTGCTGATTGATATGCCTAAAGATATTCTTAATGCATCATGCGCATTTCATTGGCCTGAAACGGTAGAAATCCGTGGATTCAAGCCGACAATCACATGCCACATTAACCAGGTTGAGAAAGCTGCGCATAAAATTGCCAAAGCAAAACGCCCCCTTCTTTATGTTGGTGGCGGAGTCATCAGTGCTGAAGCATCAGAAGAGCTTCGGGCTTTTGCGATACAACAGAATATACCGGTCACCATGACTCTGCAGGGACTTGGAGCTTTCCCCGGCAACCATCCGCTCAGCATGGGGATGCTTGGCATGCACGGGACATACTGGTCCAATCAGGCTGTCAATGCCTGTGATGT
Organism: uncultured Chlorobiaceae bacterium; assembly: GCA_903920215.1. Taxonomy (GTDB): domain Bacteria; phylum Bacteroidota; class Chlorobiia; order Chlorobiales; family Chlorobiaceae; genus Chlorobium. Next base: position 11,867 of record CAIXLG010000092.1, on the reverse strand, counting down.
GCTTATTGCTGTCGGTGCTCGATTTGATGACAGGGTCACGGGAAAAATTGAAACATTTGCTCCCGATGCCTACATCATTCACAATGACATTGATCCTACCAATGTTGATAAAAACATCATGGTGGACTTGCCGATTGTTGGCGACGCCAAAGACTTTCTGGCTACGCTCCTGAAAGAGACACCGAAAACGGTAGAAAATCGCGATAGCTGGCTTGCGGATATCCAGTCATGGCGTAAACAGTGCCCTTTGACTTACAACAAGGAAGATGGTGCTCTGAGAACCGAATTTGTTATCGATGAGGTGTCGAGACAAACAGAAGGAAATGCTGTCGTGGTAACCGATGTTGGCCAGCATCAGATGTGGACATCGCAATATTATACATTCCGCAATCCGCGTTCCATCATCACCAGCGGTGGACTCGGCACCATGGGGTTCGGTCTGCCTGCGGCCATCGGCGCTGCTTTCGGCATCAGCGATCGTCCAGTCGTCCTGTTCTGTGGAGATGGCGGGATTATGATGAATATTCAGGAACTTGTCACTGCTGTTCACTATAAAACACCGATTAAGATATTCCTGATCAATAACAGCTTTCTCGGGATGGTCCGCCAATGGCAGGAGCTGTTCCATAAAGAAAAATACTCATTTACCGATCTTGCCGAAAGCAACCCTGACTTTGTCAAGGTTGCCGAAGCGTTTAATTGCAAGGCTCTCCTGGCTGATACACCTGAATCGGCAAAAGCAGCTATCAAAGAGGCACTTGCCTATAATGAAGGACCGGTACTTGTTGATTTCAGGGTTATGAAAAAAGATATGGTTTTTCCTATGGTCCCGGCAGGTGGCTCAATTTCGGATATGCTTCTGGCGAGATTAAACCCGAAAACAATGGTTTGAATTTCACTGTAAATACATGACAAGGTTACTCTAACACATTAAATCCTCTATACCTGACTAGCATTATAGAGGATTGGCGGTATAAATAATTAGAGAGAGAGATTTGTTCTTAAAACAGGTGCCTGAAAATATACTACTACAATGTTTAAATCCGTTTTTTCATTTGAAGGGAGAATTAACAGGCGGGAATATTTTTTAAGTTTCCTCATATTTTCCGCAGGGGTCTTAATAATGTATAGTATAGTCACTTATATTCTTGCGGAGCGTATAAGTAAAGACACTTATGGTGGGGTTGTTTATTGGATATCCACGATTGCATGTGCGCCGTTTACTTTCTTTTATTTTGCTCAGGGGGCAAAAAGGTGTCATGATATAAGTTTAAGTATGTGGTGGCAATTAATCCCTTTTTTTTGCTTTTTTTTATTCCTTAAAAAAGGCGATTTGACTCGAAACGAATATGGTGTTCATCCAAAAAGATCTGGTAATAATAGAAATCGAGACACCAGAGATAATATTAACGATCATTATCTAAGTTCAAAGCAAGGAGAACATCCATATATCGAAACAAGAAATTTACTGAGAAAATCCAAACTTGACGGGCTTATCAGTGAAGATGAATATAATGAGAAAAATGCCTTGTTAGATATACAGGAAAGAGAGTATAATGAGAAAACGGATTTGCTTATTCGAAAGGAGGAGGTTGATAAAATTGCAAAACCAATTTTAGATAACCTGGATAAGCTGGTAATAGACGGGATATTTACTCAAGCCGAATATGAGAAAAAGAAAAAAGAGCTCTACGATAGACTTTTAAATGAATCTCATCAATCGAGACGCATCAAAATCGCCAACAGTTATACCAACAAAATCTTTCATCTTTTTAAACGATGAAAGATGGAGTGAGTTCGCTTTGGGCAGTGAAGATAGATCCCTCACTTTGGTCGTGTTGACTGGGGAGTGGTCAGGGTATTTATATAAAGAGACTTATAAGGATATAATTTTTAATATTCTATGAAACACATCATATCAGTACTCGTTGAAAACAAGTTTGGAACCCTGAACAGGGTTGCTACAATGTTCAGCGCCCGTGGGTTTAATCTGGCAAGCATTTCAATCGGTGAAACAGAGTACCCTGAAATTTCACGCATGACCATTGTGACCTTTGCGGATGATCAGATCATCAATCAGGTCATCAAGCAGTTGAACAGACTTGTTGATACCATTAAAGTGACCGATCTGACAAAGCAACCGCATGTTGAGCGGGAACTGCTTTTGATGACTTTGAAACTCAGCAAAACACAGCAGCATGAGATTTTCGAACTTATCAATGTTTTTAAAGGAAAAGTCGTGGATATAAAACAAAAATCCATTACTATTGAGGTCATCGGTTCACCGGATAAAATCAACACAACTATTGATATCTTCAAACCCTACGGAATAAAGGAGTTAGCCCGATCAGGCGCTGTTGCAATACACCGTGGAGAGTGACACCATTGTACTGTATTATCAATCAAAACCATTTTTCTGATGAATGTTTATTACGATAAGGATGCCGATTTAGGTTATCTCCTGGGAAAGAATATTGCAATACTCGGTTACGGCAGCCAAGGCCACGCCCATGCCCTCAACCTGAAAGATAGCGGCCTGAATGTACGCGTAGGTCTTCGTGCCGACAGCTCATCCTCTCTCAAAGCAAGAGAGGCTGGACTGGAGGTCGATACCGTTCCGGAAGTTGTCAAATGGGCTGACATCGTTATGGTACTTCTTCCTGACCAGACACAGAAGGCAATTTATGATTCTGAAATTGCTCCAAACCTTGTACCAGGCAATACCCTTGCTTTCGCTCATGGCTTCAATATCCATTACAAGCAGATCATTCCGGATGAGACCGTCAACGTTATCATGATCGCTCCTAAAAGCCCTGGTCACCTTGTACGCCGCACCTTTACCCAGGGCAATGGCGTTCCCTGCCTTATCGCCGTCCATCAGGATGCCACCGGAGAGGCAAAACAGCAGGCACTTGCCTGGGCTAAAGCTCTTGGCGGTACCAAGGCCGGCGTTATTGAGACCTCTATCAAAAATGAAACTGAAACCGATCTCTTCGGTGAACAGGCAGTCCTCTGCGGTGGTTCAGCTGAGCTTATCAAGGCCGGTTTTGAGACCCTTGTCGAGGCCGGTTACCCTGAAGAACTTGCCTACTTTGAATGTATGCACGAGTTGAAACTGATTGTCGACCTTTATTATGAAGGAGGCCTTTCGAGAATGAACTATTCAGTGAGCGATACTGCTGAGTACGGCGGCATGACCCGCGGACCGCGCCTTATCACTCCTGCTGTAAAGGCTGAGATGAAAAAGATTCTTGAAGAGGTCCAGGATGGTCGTTTTGCCAAGGAGTTCATTGACGAATGCAATGGCGGCTCCAAACTACTGAACAAGCTCAGAGAGGATAACCGTAACCATTCAATTGAAACGGTAGGGGCTAAGCTTCGCAACATGATGAGCTGGCTGATCAAAAAATAACCTACCCGAAAAAGAAATGTATAAGATAGTATCAATACCGGGTGATGGCATTGGCCCGGAAGTAGTTGCAGGAGCTGTTGCAGTACTTAAACAGCTCTCAAAGAAACATGGCTTTGAAATAGTGATTGAGGAGCATCCTTTCGGGGGGGCTTCTTATGATCTTCATGGAGAGATGCTCACCGATGCTACGCTTGAGGCCTGCAAAAACTGTGATGCAGTTCTGCTTGGCGCTGTTGGCGGTCCGAAATGGGAATCGCTGCCGCATGACCATAAACCTGAAGCTGCACTGCTCAAAATCCGCAAAGAGCTGGGGCTGTTTGCCAACCTCAGACCTGCAAAAGTGTATGATGCACTTCTTGGTGCCTCATCGCTCAAGCCTGAGGTTGTCCGCGGTACTGATTTTCTAGTATTCCGTGAACTGACCGGGGGTATTTATTTTGGACAACCGCGTGGATTTGATGAAAATAAGGGCTGGAACACCATGGTGTATGAGCGCTTCGAAGTTGAGCGTATTGCTCGTCTGGCGTTTGAAGAGGCACGGAAACGCGACAAAAAAGTAATTTCTATCGATAAGGCAAACGTCCTTGAAGTATCACAGTTCTGGAGAAATGTGGTTCATGAAGTCCATAAGGATTTTGCGGATGTTGAGTTGAGCGATATGTATGTGGACAATGCTGCAATGCAGATTGTACGGAATCCGAAGCAATTCGATGTCATCGTCACCAGCAACCTTTTTGGTGATATCTTAAGTGATATCGCTGGTATGATAACCGGAAGTCTTGGTATGCTTCCATCTGCAAGCATTGGAAAAAGCCATGCATTGTACGAGCCAATACACGGCAGTGCTCCTGATATTGCAGGACAAAACAAGGCAAACCCCATTGCCACAATCGCATCTGTAGCGATGATGTTTGACTATAGTTTCTCTTTGCCGGACATTGCTCGGGAGATTTATCAGGCAATTGAGGCAACTCTTGCTTCAGGCCTGCGAACAGCAGACATAGCAAATCCAGGAGAGATCGCAGTTTCAACAACAGTTATGACAGAGGCAATTGTCAGGCATCTGGGCGCTTGATTAAATAAAGGCGGGTAGATAATGTGAAAGAAAAAATCCTTGTATTCGATACAACACTGCGTGATGGGGAGCAGTCCCCTGGTGCAGCTCTGAATGTACAAGAGAAGGTTGAGATTGCCCGGCAGCTTGAAAAACTTGGGGTTGACGTAATAGAAGCAGGCTTCCCTGCCTCCTCTCCTCTTCAGTTTGAAGCCGTTCAACGGGTAGGGTCTGAGTCCTCTGCTATTGTGGCTGCTTTGGCCAGAGCGGTTCAGAGCGATATCACTGCAGCATGGAAAGCACTCAGCCTGGCTCAAAAGCCTCGCATTCACACCTTCATCGGCACTTCTGACATCCACATTGCCGGAAAATTCGGCAGCGACCGTTACGGAGTCACTCTTAAGGAGAAGCGTCAGACCATATTGAAGATGGCTGTAGATGCTGTCAGCTTCGCCAAAACATTTACACCTGATATTGAGTTTTCCGCTGAAGATGCCGGTCGTACCGATCAAGGTTATCTGGCTGAAATAATTGAAGCTGTAATTGGTGCGGGTGCAACAACAGTGAATATCCCTGACACTACCGGTTATACCTGGCCTTCTGAGTTCGGCAAAAAAATAGCTGATCTTCACAACTGTGTACAGAATATCGGTGATGCGATTATCAGTGTGCATTGCCATAACGACCTCGGCCTTGCCGTAGCAAACACGCTCAGTGCCATTGAACATGGGGCACGACAGGTAGAGTGTTCCATGAACGGCATTGGAGAGCGTGCCGGCAATGCCTCCCTCGAAGAGATTGTCATGGCACTGAAAGTCCGCAGTGACCTGCACAACTTCTATACCGGTATCGTAACTGAAGAGCTGTACAATACAAGCCGGATGGTTTCCACCTTCACCGGTATCATCATACAGCCCAACAAGGCTATTATCGGCGACAATGCATTTTCACACGAATCCGGTATTCATCAGGACGGAATGCTGAAAAACCGGCATACCTATGAAGTAATGACCCCGGAATCAGTCGGTGTGCCGCAAACGAACATCGTTCTCGGTCGCCATTCAGGTAAGCATGGCCTGCAATCCCGACTTCATGCTCTCGGCTATGATCTACAGGACACAGAACTTGAAACGGTGTACAAGCGTTTTGTCGATATTGCCGATAAAAAGAAAGAAGTGTATGATGATGACTTAAGAGTATTAATGGGTGATGAGCGAAGTAAACCACGGAACGCTTATGAGCTTGACTATCTTCATATCAACAGCGGCACGGCCTCCATTCCAACCGCAACCGTAAGGATCAGGCACAACGCCCAGGTATTCGAAGAGTCCGCGACTGGAGATGGCCCCGTTGATGCCTGCTTCAGAGCTATAGAAAGGGCTCTTGGATTGGAGTCATTGGTTAACTCTTACTCTGTTCGTTCAACCACCGCAGGCCGTCAGGCTCTTGGTGAAGCACTGGTAAGGATCAGAGACAACAACAGTTTTTTTAACGGAAGAGGAATTTCGACAGATATTATAGAAGCAAGCGCCAAAGCTTATTTGCAAGCTCTTGGTATGCGTCAGCATCATTTTGAAAATAACACTCCTGAAACCATAGACAGCGAGGTTTAAAAACAATGGCACAAACAATAACCCAAAAAATCCTTTCCAAGGCAGCAAACAGAACATTTGTCGACGCGGGTGAAAGCGTCTGGCTGAATGTCGATATCCTGCTTACCCATGATGTCTGCGGGCCGCCTACCTTTGATATATTCAAAGAAGAGTTCGGCGCTACCGCAAAAGTATGGGACCCAAAGAAAATTGTCGTTCTTCCGGACCACTATATTTTTACAGCTAATGAACATGCCCATCGCAACATTGATCTCTTAAGGCAGTTTGCAAAAGAACAGGGCCTTGAGCACTACTATGATGTAGGTTCCGACCGATACAAAGGCGTCTGTCATGTCGCACTTGCTGAAGAAGGATTTAACCTACCCGGAACGGTACTCTTTGGTACAGACTCTCATACCTGTACATCAGGTGCATTCGGTATGTTCGGTACAGGAATCGGCAATACAGATGCTGCGTTCATTCTCGGTACCGGGAAACTATGGGAAAAAGTTCCGGAATCGATGAAATTCACTTTTGAGGGAACCATGCCTGAATACCTTACGGCAAAAGACCTTATTCTTCAGATTCTCGGCGACATCACCACTGATGGTGCTACTTACCGCGCCATGGAGTTCGATGGTGAGGCAATTTTTTCGCTTCCAATGGAAGAGAGAATGACTCTTACAAACATGGCTATCGAAGGAGGCGGCATGAACGGCATCATTGCTGCCGATGAGGTCACTGAACGCTATGTAAAGGCACGAAGCAACAAGCCTTATGAACTCTTCAGAAGCGATCCGGATGCAAAATACCATAGCAAGTATAGTTATGATGTCCGTAAACTCGAACCAGTTGTCGCCCAGCCGCACAGCCCTGATAACCGAGCCACAGTCAGAAGTGTTCAGGGGACGAAAATCACCAAATCGTATATCGGTTCGTGCACCGGCGGCAAACTCACCGACTTCATGATGGCAGCAAAAATCCTGAAGGGTCAAAAAGTGTCGGTCACCACCAACATTGTACCGGCAACCGTCAAAGTCGCCCTCGACCTCGAGCATGAGCGCTACGACGGCCAAACTCTCAAGCAGATCTTTGAGGATGCGGGATGCAGCATTGCGCTCCCTTCATGCGCAGCATGCCTTGGCGGCCCTGCTGATACGGTTGGACGTTCGGTTGACAATGATGTCGTTGTGTCGACAACCAACCGTAACTTCCCAGGCCGGATGGGCAGTAAACACGCAGGGGTATACCTTGCTTCGCCGCTCACAGCTGCTGCATCGGCAATTACTGGAAAACTCACCGATCCGAGAGATTTTCTCTGATCGGCAGAAATGGACTAACTTACTTGGTATACGCAAATGGAAAAAGTCATTCAAGGAAAAGCCTATGTTTTAGGCAAAAATATCGATACCGACCAGATCATTCCGGCCGAGCATCTTGTGTACAGCCTCTCAAATCCTGAAGAGGTAAAATTATACGGAAAGTATGCCCTTTCGGGCGTGCCACCAGAACAGGGCGGACTTCCCGAGGGCAATATTCCGTTCATCGAGGAAGGAAGTTTTGGTTCGGAATTTACCATTATCATAGCCGGGCCAAACTTCGGCTGCGGCTCATCAAGAGAGCATGCTCCCTTCGCTCTTAAGGTGGCTGGAATTAAAGCCATTATTGCTGAGTCTTACGCAAGAATTTTTTACCGCAACTCTGTTGATGGCGGTTTTCTTATTCCCTACGAAACCTCAGAGCACCTTAATCAACTTATCAACACCGGTGATGAGCTGAAAATCGATGTCACACTCAACACCATTGAAAACCTGACCCGTAAGGTCACCTATACACTCAATCCCCTTGGTGATGTATTCAGCATCGTTGAGGCCGGTGGTATTTTCGCTTATGCAAGGCAGGAAAATTTAATGGCACAGAGCTGATTTATGACTGTTACCACAAAGCCAATTGAGCTTTACGACACCACTCTGCGTGATGGCACTCAAGGTGAGCATATCAACCTGTCGGTACAGGACAAACTTCTTATTGCTGAAAAGCTCGATGAGTTTGGCATGGACTACATTGAAGGTGGATGGCCGAGCAGTAATCCAAAAGACGAAGAGTTTTTCATAAAGGCCCGACTTCTTAAACTCAAGAATGCAAAACTCTGCTCATTCGGTTCGACTGCCAGAACGGTAGCAACCGTTGAAAGCGATCCTAATCTGCTCGGTTTGCTTCAATCTGAAACCCCGGTCATCACGATCTTTGGAAAAACATGGAAAGCCCACTCCGTAAAAAGCCTCGGCATCTCCGACGATGAGAATGCGGAACTGATCTACCGTTCTGTCGCTTTCCTGAAGGCCGAGGGACGGGAAGTCTTTTTTGATGCCGAGCATTTTTTCGACGGCTTCAAAGACGACCGTGAGTTTTCACTGAAAATGCTGCTCTCAGCCGTTCAGGGCGGAACCTCACGAATCGTCCTCTGCGACACCAACGGAGGCTCCCTGCCCCACGAAGTTACCGAAGCCGTCGCACAGGTACTTGCCATTACAGGAGTGCAGGTAGGTATCCATAGCCACAACGACAGCGATCTGGCTGTTGCTAATACCATAGCTGCAGTCAAAGCTGGTGCAACTCATATACAGGGCACCATCAACGGCATTGGGGAACGATGCGGCAACGCCAACCTTATCAGCATTATCCCCAATATCATGCTGAAGCTTCAGCGGTCATTCTCCTTCGTGCAGCATCTCAATCAGCTGACTTCTCTCTCGAAGTTTGTCTATGAAATATTGAATATGCCATCGAATACCAGAGCTCCCTTTGTCGGAAAATCAGCCTTTGCCCACAAAGGCGGCATCCACGTCAGCGCCGTCATGAAAGAGAGCTCCCTCTACGAGCATATCGACCCCGCACTTGTAGGAAACCGCCAAAGGGTTCTCGTTTCAGAGCTTGCAGGCCAAAGCAACATCCGCTACAAAGCCCACGAGCTTGGCATCAGCATACCGGAAAAAAGTGCAGTTTTTAAAAATATTGTCCACCAAATTAAAGAGCTCGAACACGAAGGTTACCAGTTCGACGGGGCTGAAGCTTCTTTTGAGCTGATCCTGCACAGGGAACTGGGCAATTTCAACCCGTTCTTTGAAGTCCTTGAGACCAAAGTTCATATTGAATCGAGCAAAAATGCTAAAAATGTCGATCAGGCTGTTCTCAAGGTGAAGGTTGGAGAAGAGATCGAACATATTGCCGCCGACGGAGACGGCCCCGTCAACGCCCTCGACAAAGCACTTCGCAAGGCGTTAATCCATTTCTATCCTGAAATCAAGAGCATCAAACTGGTTGACTACAAAGTCCGGGTTCTTGAAGAAAAAAGGGGTACAAGCGCAAAAGTGCGAGTATTAATTGAGTCAAGCAATGGTCGCTTTACCTGGGGTACTGTCGGGGTATCGACAAATATAATCGAAGCAAGCCTACAGGCTCTTCAGGACAGCATGAACTATCACCTCTTCACCCTCAAAGCTTCAGCACCCCAGCCAGAAAAAACTTCTCAGGCTTAACCCTCACGGATTTTACGGGCAGCATCGGAGCGATGCTGCCCGCTTATATTGTGAAACAAGCACTTAACGATTCCTTCCTTAATTGTGCTTTTTACCCTGGGTTTTCGTGTGAAAACCGAAGAAACAGGCAAGAAAGCAGTTGCGATACCCACCTATTTCTGTATCTTGATTTATTACGCCTTTATTGCATCATAATAATCACAAGTATGCGACTCCATGATCTTGATCCTGAAAATAGGCCGAGTGAGAGGTTTATACGGACTGGACCAGCATCACTCAGCCCGGCCGAATTACTTGCATTGATCTTACGCTCAGGATCACGAAACCTCAATATTGTTGATACCTGCAATCAAATCATCAGTGAGTTCAGACTGGAAAAGCTTGCCGATACAGCACTGGTTGATCTTCAGAAAATAAGGGGAATCGGTAAAGTGAAAGCAATGCAGATCATTGCTGTTTTTGAACTGAACAAGCGGCTGCATTATGCAAGAAATTTCAACAAAAAAATCAAGGCAGCCAGGGATGTAGTTGAATACATGGCTGGCAGAATACCGGATGAAACGAAGGAGCACCTTTTTGTTCTGCACCTGAACACAAAAAACCAGATTATAAAACCTGAACTGGTTTCTGTCGGCACACTCAATGCCGCACTTATCCACCCCAGGGAGGTGTTCAAGTCGGCCATCAGGGAGAGCGCTCATGCAATCATCCTTGTCCATAACCACCCTTCGGGTGACGTTGAACCCAGCAATGCCGACAAACAAGTCACTACTCTGCTCAAAGAGGCAAGCGCAATCATTCAGATCGACCTTCTGGATCATGTCATTATAGCAAGATCAGAATGGTTCAGTTTTCGGGAACGCTCACTTCTTTAATTCATGCAGTCAGGGCTCGACGGGCTAAAAAAATGAATCCTGAGGCAGAGAAGAGATTACTGAAGAATCATTTGCAGAAACTTCCCGGACATTTTTTGCCTGCAGTCCCTTTTGGGTTGTATCAAGCTCGAAATTAACTTCTGCATCCTGATTCAGTACTTTGAAGCTCTGATCAGACTGGATAGCAGAATAATGGACAAATATGTCCTCCCCACCTTCTGGATTCAAAAGGAACCCATACCCTTTTTTGCCATCAAACCATTTAACTTTACTTATTGCCATAATAAATATTATGATTTATCTCTTATAAAGAAAGACAACTGCACTATAGATGAAGCGGGTTGAATCAGATCAATTACAGTCGTAATATATATATTAATCCTGAATTATTTCACTCTAACAAGTAATAACACTATCACATTACTTTTCTTAAGCGTTACAGTAGACTGACTTCATCTTTACATTACCCGACATATATTAATTTTATTTACTCATAATGAAAAAGATCATCATCATCACCGGTGCCGGAAAAGGAATCGGCAAGAGCATTGCACTTGATTTTGCGAAAGCTGCAGACAACAATAACGACTTTGAACCTTTACTGGTCCTCGCCTCCAGAACTTTATCGGATCTTGAATCTGTTGCAACCGAGTGCCGCTCTTATGGGGCAGAAACCGATATTATTCAGACAGACATTGCTGATATGACCGAGGTTGAGCGGCTCGTTACGACAACGATGGAACGTTACGGTACCATTGACTGTCTGGTCAATAATGCAGGTGTTGGACGATTCAAGGCTTTAGGCGAAATGACGGAGGAAGATTTTGATTATAACATGGCTACAAACCTGAAAGGCACTTTTTTTCTGACGCAAAAGGTCTTTGTTGTGATGGAAAAGCAGCGATCGGGTCATATTTTCTTTATTACCTCGATTGCCGCGGAAACCGCATTCAAGAGCTCTTCGCTCTACTCGATGTCGAAGTTTGGCCAGAAAGGATTGGTGGAGACAATACGCCTCTACGCAAAAACCTGTAATGTCAAGATCACCAATGTGATGCCTGGAGCAGTCTATACCCCGATGTGGGGTGAAGTTCCCGATACCGTAAAAAGCGTAATGATGATGCCTTGTGATATTTCAGCTCCTATAGTGCAGGCTTATCTGACGACGCAGCGAACGTCCATTGAAGAGCTTGTAATAAGGCCGGTTTGCGGGGATATCAGTGAGTGAACAATGCAAAAGCTCTTGTGGGAAAGCCGCATTTTTTCCTGTATTTTCAGATACTCCTTTTTAAACCATAAATCTGAACAATAATCGACCATGAGTCTGAAAGAAAAAATAGATCAGGATCTCAAAAGTTCCATGAAAAGCGGCGATAAAGACCGCCTTAATGCAAT
>CAIXLG010000091.1 GCA_903920215.1 uncultured Chlorobiaceae bacterium | reverse complement strand
CATAAATGAGACCGTCAATGCCTTTGACAATTATCGCGCTGGTTACTTCACCGGTAGCGAATACACTCTCCGGCGGGTATTAGCCACAAATGCAGTTGTTCCCCAGTCGGTTGTTCAGCAGTGTAAGCTAGGCAGTATTGAGATTATGAATGCGGAGGTTATTGGTGGGTTATTAAAGATGCACAGGGTTACCATGACTGATATTGATTTGAACGATCAGATGCGGCTTAAATCGTTGAGTGAGCTTACTGGCTTTATTAGAAATATTTGAGTTAGTAACTATGAGTCTGTCGAAGAAATCTTTGTCATGACAATGTCTGGCGGTTCTTGTATATTATCGGAGAAGCAGAACCAAGAAACCTTTACCTATGGCAATAACAACCAGAACCGAAAAACTTGACCTTCGTCTCTCCAAGCAGGCGAAGCAGGTGCTTCGTAGTGCGGCTGCTGCAGCACAACGCTCCGTAAGTGAGTTTGTGCTTGAGAGCGCCCTTGCCCGAGCTGAGGAAACCTTGGCTGACCGTCGTTCATTTCAACTTGATGGGCAGCAATGGACCTTATTCATGGAGGCACTGGATGCCTCGCCACTTGAATTGCCCAGACTCAAGAAGCTTTTTCAGGAAAAAAGTATTTTTGAGAACGAGTAACAATTGATGACTACTCACTTCTCCATAGAAAAGCTTGGCAGTAGTCACTGTCTTGATGATTTTGATTGCGGTAGCCAGGCGCTTAATATATTTCTTGTCCGTTTTGCCCTTGCAAGCCAGCAGGCATCTTCATCGCAAACCTATTTAGGTATGGCAGATCGGGCCATTGCCGGATTCTATACCCTGGCTGTAGGTCAGGTAAATTATGAGGACTCCCCGCAACGTCTCACAAAAGGGCTGGCCCGGCACCCTGTTCCCATCATGTTGCTGGCGCGTTTGGCTGTGAGTATTGACTGGCAAAAGCGTGGAATAGGTGCTGGTCTTTTAAAAGACGCCATGCGACGAACTATGCAGGCTGCTGGTATTGCAGGGATACGAGCCATTGCTGCCCATGCAAAAGATGATGCGGCGCGGCAGTATTACACGCATTTTAATTTTATTCCCACTCCGACAGACCCATACCATTTATTTCTTCTGCTCAAAGATGTTCCCCGAACGGATCCTTAGGGGGCCAGGGACATTGTTCATAACGCACATTTCTCCCAACAAGCCCACGTCCAACGGCAATCATTTTCAGTGGAGTCGTTTTCTATGGTAAGAGCTCATGTGGTTATGTTGCGGATTTCGTTTATCAGGTCAGTCAGCCCAGCAACCGTAATTCCGGGCTTGTGCTGGTAGCTTTGGTTGATTGGTGCAGCGACAAAAGAATGATGAGGTTCGATGTCTGCAATTGCCGCGTACGTTCCTTTTGAAAGCACAGGTGCGACGGATGCTTTGCATTCGATAGAGATGATTTTTTCTGATAGTTGTAGTATAATATCGACTTCTGCTCCATGGGATGTTCGGTAGTAGGAGAGTTTCGCACGAGGAAACATTCCCTTGAGATTGTTTAAGACAAGACTTTTCCACAAAGAGCCGAATACGGGGTGACCGGCCAGCTGGTTGAAGTCTCTCAATCCAAGCAGTCCCGCAACTATTCCTGTATCAGCGATATAGAATTTTGGTGACTTGATGATCCGTTTTTTTGTATTGGCAGTAAATGGCGGCAATGAATGCACCATAAATGTTTCGTGGAGTATGTCCAAGTAATTTCTTACTGTGGTGTGGCTTATGCCGATTGATCCTCCGATGGTCGACAGGTTAATGGTCTGGCCGTTGTTATGAGCAAGCATTTGCCACAACTTTCTCATGGTCGAAGGTGAACATCCGCTCCATTGCAGAATATCCCTTTCAAGAAACGTTGTAATAAAATCCTCCCGCCATTGCAATGAGGCTTCCGGATCTTTTTGAAGCAAGCTACGGGGAAAACCTCCTGCAGTCAGGTAGTGTTCATAGGATATATCGTCTTTAACCTCTTCCCATAAGAATGGGGTCAATTGCTTGTAGGTGATTCTTCCTGCGAGTGATTCTGAGCTTTGTTTCAGCAGATCACGGGATGCAGAGCCGAGTACAAGAAAATGTCCGTTGTCACCCCATTCATCGACGAGACTGCGAATCAGGGGGAAAAGATCAGGCTTTCGCTGTATTTCATCGATGCAGATCAGTTTTTCTTTCTGGGACGTAAAAAACCATTCTGGGTCGTCAAGTTTTCGAAGGTCGGAGGGCTTTTCAAGATCGATGTAGAGGAATGGTCGGTCGTAGCTGAGTAGATGCTTCACCAATGTTGATTTTCCGCATTGCCTTGGTCCCAAGAGTGCTGTGACAGGGTAGTTCCGTAACCCTTCCATGATATCCGGCGCTATCAGTCTGCGGAAGTGTTTCATGTTCTATGCGTGTAAAATGAAAATATATATTTCAATATACACGGTTTGTTCGGCAAATCAAGGTTAGTGCGGAAAGTTCAGGGCTCTCGTTTCCCAGGCACCCCATCAACTAAAATTTGATTAATGAGTTGGCAACAAAAAAGCGGACACATTAAGACGTCATGGCCATGGTTTGTTGTTCGAGAAAACCCTTGATGGAAAGGATCAGTTGAATAACTCAAGTGGATTGAGTTCAAGGAATTCCTGCCAGGGGATACCGGAGTTGCCGACAAGAAGAACTTTGTAGGGATTACATTCCTTAGAAAAAGCAGCCATGCCTGATGCTTGTTGTGATCGACCGCTTTTGATTTCCAGACCGATTATTTTTCCTTTGTGCTCGAGGACAAAATCAACTTCATGATTTCCTTGACGCCAGTAATAGAGCTTGAGTGCATCAGTACGGGTATGGTTGATGAGATGAGCGCCAACTGAGGATTCGACCCATCTGCCCCACAGTTCGGGATTTTCTGAGATATCGTGAAAAGTGTGCTGCTGCTGTGCGCTTATCAGTGCAGTGTTATGCACCTGAAACTTCGGGCTTGATGATCTTGATCGTAAATTCCCGGGATGATACTTTTCGAGTCCTCCTAATAAACCTGCGGTATCAAGCAGGTTTAAATAATGCGCGAGTGTTGTTGTATTACCGGCATCCTGCAGTTGTCCGACAATTTTTGTGTAGGAAAGAATCTGTCCTGAATAGCCGCATCCAAGTTCAAACAGCCTTTTCATAAGGGAGGGCTTGTCGACTCGGGTAAGCATCAGAATATCTTTTGATATGCTTGTTTCGATGAGAGAATCGACGATGTATCTTGCCCATCGCTCTTCATCGTCTATCAGTGTTGCTGCACCGGGATATCCGCCAAACCAGACGTATTGCTCTGGGGTAAAGTTGAAAGCATTTTTCATTTCAGGGTATGACCAGTGGCCCAGGTAGATTGTTTCAAATCTGCCGGCAAGTGATTCAGTAAGTCCTTGCTGGATTAACAACCGGGACGAACCCAAAAGAATAACCTTGAGGTTTTTTTGATTGACTGAATCAGCATCCCACTCTTTTTTAACGGTTTCACTCCAATTACTGATTTTTTGGATTTCGTCTAAGATAAGCACTCCCTCCTGCAGTTCAGACTTCAGAAGTTTAATCCGGGCGGCTTCCCATTGCTGGCTTATCCAGCTTGATTGTCCAGCGCCAACGAGGTCTGCCGAGGCGAAATGGGTCGGAAGTTGAGTTGCTTGCATAAACTGTTGCGCAACTGTGGTTTTGCCGACTTGACGGGGGCCGTAAAGAACCTGAATGAATTGCCGGGGTTCAGACTCAATTCTCTTTGTAAGGAGCGATTTTTGTACCCTTTCTATTTTCATTGTGAGTTTGCTCAGTGTATTGAGTAATTTTACTCAATATAAACAACTATATGAGCGCGGTCAACAACGATACGTCTTGCATGAACAAATCGTGATCGAATTGTTTTAGGAGATATTTAGTCTATTCCCACGGACACACACTCTCATGCGGGCACTAACTTTCGCAATTCGGTAGCATCAAATACCAGGCGGATTGCGGAAATCTTGTCGTTTGAAACGGTGAAAAACTCAGCGGTGCGAATGTTGCCTGCGGGACTTGCAGAGTCGCAGTCGTAGAGTAACGCAGCACTTTGTTTATCATAGAAGCTGTTCAGCAATGTGACGCTCTTTAGCATCTGCTTGAATTGTGTCAGAGCTGCAATGAAATCTTCTGCTTTCGAAAAGGTGTTGATACTCCCCTGAAAATCAAGGGTTTCCGCAAGACAGGCGCGCGCGGTAACAAAATCGCCACTTGTCCAGGCATGGTGATACGTTTCAATCAATTGCCGAGTATCCATTGTTATGCCTCCTGTTTTGTTAAACTTAGAAAGATTACAAGCCACAGAAATGACTCACCTTGTCTTATGATAATTCTGAAGTACCAGCAAATTAAAACATAAACAACTAAGTTGGTTCAAAAAATTCGTTGCAACAGGCAGCGTATAATCTTTTTACAAAACGAGTAATATGGTGGAGAGTATGTTGTTCAATAACAGGGATAATTAAAGGCTGATTAAGTCGTCATATATTATGACTAATAGCTATATTTAGTCTCTAAATCGCCATTATATGCGATTTAAAAAAAAGATAAGCAGGGAGGTTGATGAAGATTGAGGGATTCTTGACGGATGAGGCGATTCTGGCAGAGCTGGCTGGGCGCTTTGTACAGCGTCGGCTGGAGTTTCAGCTTACTCAGGAGATGCTTGCGGAGCAGGCGGGTGTATCGAAGCGGACCGTGGAGCGTGTCGAGGCTGGGGCCACGACGCAAATGTCGACAATGATCCGGATTCTGCGGGTATTGGAGCTGCTGGATCGGTTGGAAACATTGGTGCCCGAGGCCGGATTGCGTCCGATGGATCTGCTCAAGCTGAAAGGCAAAGAGCGAAAGCGCGCCAGAAGCAAGAGGAAGCCAACAGATGAAGTGCTGCCGTGGAAGTGGGGTGACGACGTATGAGCATGACGGCAAAGGTAAAACTATGGGGAAGCACGATTGGTGCGGTGACGCTGGATGCCAATACGTCGATCGCGACCTTTGAATATGATGCGGCGTTCCAGAGTAGCGGTATCGGGGTGGCCCCGCTGATGATGCCGCTATCCAGCCGACTCTACTCCTTTCCATCGCTGCAGTTGGAAACCTTTCATGGCCTTCCGGGGTTTTTGGCGGATTCACTGCCGGATAGGTTTGGTAATGCTTTAATTGATGCCTGGCTTGCACGTTCCGGACGCATGCCGGAATCGTTCAATGCAGTGGAGCGCCTCTGTTATACGGGTTCTCGCGGCGTGGGTGCGCTGGAGTATGTGCCGGCAACACGATTGGATACACCTGAATCCACCCGTATTGAAGTCGACAAACTGGTTGAGTTGGCTTCGGAGGTTTTGACCCATCGCAACAACCTGCAGGGGTGGTTCCACGAGGAGGGAAAGAATAGAGCACTACGGGATATTTTGCGGGTCGGTACTTCTGCCGGTGGCGCGAGGTCCAAGGCGGTGATCGCATGGAATCCGAAAACGAACGAAGTCAGGGCAGGGCAGGTGAAGGCTGGCAGTGGATTTGAATACTGGCTGATGAAGTTCGACGGTGTCAGCGGCAACAAGGATAAGGAGCTGGAAGACCCAAAGGGATATGGAGCGATCGAGCATGCTTATTACAGGATGGCGATAGATGCGGGAATTACCATAAGTCCGTCCCGCCTGTTCGAGGAGAACGGTCGCCGTCATTTCATGACGAAGCGCTTCGATCGGTTGGAAGGTGGAGGGAAGCTGCACATGCAGTCGCTTTGCGGCATGGCGCACTTTGATTTCAATCAGGCAGGAGCATACGCTTACGAACAGGCGTTGCAGGTAATCCGCCGACTGGGGTTGCCGATGGCAGCCATTGAGGAGCAGTTTCGACGGATGGTTTTCAATATCGTGGCCCGTAACCAGGATGACCACGTAAAGAACATTGCCTTCCTGATGGACAAGTCGGGAAACTGGTCACTCTCTCCTGCGTTCGACATTACCTACAGCTATCAACCGGGCGGAAAATGGACATCGAGTCATCAAATGACGATGAATGGCAAGCGGAGTGGATTTACACAGGAGGATTTCAAAGCATGTGCGAACAGCGTTTCCATGAAGCGCGGGCGTGCGGAAACGATCATTGAAGAAGTGAGGAACGTTGTTGCGCAATGGCGGGACTATGCGGACGGGTTGCGCGTCACTCCGGAACAACGGGATAAAATAGAGGCAGCCCTAAGACTTCAGTCCTTAGCATGAAATTCGGAAAACACAAAAGCGTTCAGGTTCAGCTGAGATTTGTTGTTTGCGAAATTTGCGTATTAATACCTCGTAGCTCTGTTGCGAGGATTCTTTATTGGGTCATCGAGGGAACTGGCATAATCAATAACAGCTGTAAAACCATACGTACCATGAGGTCTGACACTGCTCCCAACGAAATGAAATACCGGGTCCATCATGATTAATCGATGCCCTCTATCGCTAACACCGTCATCAATCAGCATATTATTGACAATATCGAATCCTGTCTTTCCTCCATAGCCGACTGTTTCGGAAACACCTTTTTTCCACTGAGCATAACTTCTAATCCGCACAGCAAAGCCCCTTCCTTTTGAACTGATGTGACCAGTATTTCCTGTCAATGACTGATCGAGAGCAAGCTCATCTGCGGAACTATGCAGTCTTTTATCAGTAACTAACGCAGGCACTGGTACATGGTGAATCAGAAAAATATATAACTCCTCAACAGGGACACATCCTTCATCGGTTATAAGGTTTCTACCATTGATACGACGACGATTGCCAAAAAAAGAAGAAGCAATCGGGCGTATATACAATTCTGCATATCGGCCGGGATCTGTCCGAACCATGTTGAGAGCCAAAATGATATCCTTTTCCATATTGGTCAGGTAATCAATCTCTCGAGCCGTATCAAGCTGTTCCAGATTCCAATTATCCTTGATAGCAATTGCTTCAAGGGATCCTGATTCAATCTTTTTTTTGCGGTTTTCAAGGGAAAGGGAAGGAGAAACTAGGGCAGAGCTATGACCTTCAGCGAAAGAAATAGTAAGCACATCTACACCGAAGTATAGAAGTAAAAATGTGATTAGCTTTAAAAACATCAGTAAATTTCCTTCTATTCATTCTACCTTCTTTTTGCGCTTTCAGGGGGAGTAATAAGTAATCACTGAAACATTAAGAAAAGATAAATAAATATCTGTAAAAAAAATATGTTATACATTGAATCTCTATGGGATATATTCCCTGAAGCTTGCGGGGTAGTTGATTATATGTGGCGGCGCAGAAAAATGGAGCAGTATTTTTAAGATAAATGCGAAGCGACTATCGATAAGGAACTTTGCCGGGAGGGCATTGCTGAATGCGCTCGTTCACCGCGATGCTGTTCCAGCTGGGGGAATATGAGGCATACGAAGCAGAGTTAAAGAAGATAGCGGATATCAATAAGCTATGGCAGGCTTACTGACGCACACTGCTGAGATTTGTTGTTCAAGAAAGCCCTTGATGAAAAGGATCTAAAAATGCTGATTTTCTTTACGGAGTGATACAAACCATTACGTCGTAAACTGCTTCAACATCCGCAAATCGTTTTCAAACAGCAAACGGATATCGTCGATTTTGTAACGCAAAAGTACTGTGCGGTCTACACCCATGCCGAAGGCATAGCCAGACCATGTTTCGGGGTCGATTCCGCAATTGCGCATGACGTTGGGATGAACCATGCCGCAGCCCATTATTTCAAGCCAGCCTGATTTCTTGCAGACGCGACATCCTTTCCCGCCACAGAGGTAGCAGGTGACATCGACTTCAGCTGAGGGTTCGGTAAAGGGGAAAAAGCTCGGGCGGAAGCGCAGTTGTACATCGGTGCCGAACATCTGACGGGCAAAGGAATAGATGGTTGCTTTGAGGTCGGCGAATGAAACATTCTTATCGATGTAGAGTCCTTCGAGCTGGTGAAATACGCAGTAGCTGCGGGAGCTGATAGCCTCGTTGCGATAGACCTTTCCTGGACAGATAACCCGTATGGGAGGTTTCTGGTCGAGCATGACCCTGACCTGCACCGGTGATGTATGCGTTCTGAGGAGTATATCCGGTTCCGCATTTCCATTATTGGTAATAAAAAATGTGTCCTGCATATCGCGGGCTGGATGGTCCGGCGGAAAGTTGAGCATGTCGAAGTTGTAGTGGTCGAGTTCCAGTTCCGGACCGGTTGCTATACCGAAACCCATGTCCGAAAAAATCTTCTTCATCTCGCCCAGTACTTTCTGCACAGGGTGCTCACTGCCTGTAAAATAGCGTCTTCCAGGCAGTGTCAGGTCAATCCCTTGGCTGCTCTCACTTGCTGTGGCTGCGGCCTTTTCTTCAGCTTCGATGAGCCTGGCGTCAGCTGATTGCTTGAGCTCGTTGAGCAGCTGTCCGATCCGCGGTTTTTCAGCAGGATCAACTGACTTGAGCTGGCTGAAAAGAGCTGCTATGAGCCCTTTTCTAACCGTATACTTAAGACGGAAGGTTTCAAGATCTTCCGGAGTGTTAATCTCAAAATCAATAATCTCCTGCTGTAAACTATGAATGGCGTTTTCCATTGATACAGGTGTAATTCTTTATTCGATAACGGCTTTAACAATCTGTGT
>CAIXLG010000090.1 GCA_903920215.1 uncultured Chlorobiaceae bacterium | reverse complement strand
TGCAAGCCTGGTCAGGCCGCCACATCCTCACCAGCACCGCCACCGGCAGCACGGATGAATTCGCCACTGGCGGCACGCTACTGCTCGATGCCCAAGACAGCATCGAGACCACCACCCACGCATACGACAGGGAAGTCCCTGGCCGCACATTTAGTTTTCACTGAGTTATACATATATGCTCTGCATTATAAAGATAATATATATTATATATGTATTTGTGGGGATTATGAAGCTTTTGTGAACTTATTATATATGTATTTTGTATATAATAGAAAAGGTGGATGGGTGTTTGTCTATGTGATTTTGAACCCTGTATTGACCATCAAAAAGGAGAAAGAAATGTTTGAAACTATCGCACTGATCCTGGTTCTCTTCTGGCTTGTAGGCTTGGCTACTTCTTACACGATAGGGGGGCTTATTCATGGCCTTCTGATTGTCGCAATCGTGTTAATCGAGATTCATGCTCTTCAGGTCAGAAGTATTTAGCAGTACCTTAATAGATGCATTGCACTTTTATTAATGGTCACACTTATCGATGTTGGGGTTCAGGAAACACCCCAACCTACATGGGAGCAGTCAACGACTTTGGAAGGTTTGTTTTGTTGGTAATCAGCGCTAGCGGGAATCTCCATCAGTCACTTCGTTGATGCAAAAGCACTATAAAGCGGCATAAATGTGATTTTTTGCTCGGGTAGAACGGAATATGGGCGATCTGAAAAGACTAGTGCTTTGCCGCACTCAGGATATGAACCAAGAAAGAGATGAAGACTCTTCAAGCTGCCTGTAGCACCGCTTTTTACCTCAATTGGATGAATTTTTCCATCAATAACAGCGAGATAATCAACTTCAGCGGAACTGTTTTTCGCCTGTCGATTCCAGTAATAAAGTTTTCCCTTTTGCGATACCAGCATTTCCTGTCCCACAAACTGTTCTGCCATGGCACCCCTATAAATGGTGAGCAAATCTTCCCTGGCATACTCAATATCGTCCGGCATTCCCGACAAATAACGCATCAAACCTATATCCAGCATGAGAGCCTTGAATATTTTCGCTAAGGCGCTTGCTCCCAAAGGAAGACCGGAAGGATCAACCGAAGGAATCCTGCGGGCAACCTGAGCCAGACACAATGCATCAAAAGCCTTTTTCAATATCAAGTTGCCATATCCCTTGCCAAGTCGTGAGTATTTAATCTGCTGTCCAACACTTTGCGCAAGTGAGGTAAAAACCGAATCAAGGCAATAACGGTTAACCTGAGGCGTATATTTTGCAAAATCCATTCTATATGATTCGGCAATTTCTCCCTGAACCTCGAACGCATCCTGCAGAGAGCAGTTTTCTCTATACGCCTCCACTGCAGCAGGCATTCCGCCGATGAAAAAATAGCGCTTCAGCTCATCGCGAAGAAGTTCATGGACAGCAGGTGATATTTCAGCGGGATTACCCAGAACAGCTATCGCAGCCGCCGGGTTGCCGATCGCCTCCAGATATTCAGCAAAACAGAGCGGATAAAGATTGAGAAACTGAATTCTTCCGACAGGAAAGGATGCCTCTTTGAGCGCAAATTCAAGGAG
>CAIXLG010000089.1 GCA_903920215.1 uncultured Chlorobiaceae bacterium | reverse complement strand
GTCTGCCACAGGCGGGCACTCAACTCCAGCACTGCAATGGAGATGACATGATGCTCTGGGGTGTCCATTTCCTACAGCTACCCTGCCCCTTCCTCCTTTGAGGCTCTGCCCCTCTCCCATTCCCCTTCATGGGCCATGGAATGGGGAAGGGGAGCCACTGGGTTGGGGGATGAGGGGCAATGATTTGGGGTCATCCAGTGGGAGCTCCTCTGCCCAGCCCCGGTCAGCCCACGTCACCCCCATGCCCATCAGAATTATCGTGAAAATTGATTTTTAAATCAGCAGCACGATTCAGCAACGTTTGCATAGAATAATTTGGCAAATCACTTTCAATAAGAAGCGATATCTGAACATAGTCCAACGGGTTATCGAGTGTAAATCTGTAGGCACTGAGATTGCGCGTATTACATACATTCTTGTGAATTATATCCTCTCGTTCATTGCGTATCATCAGAGGAGTTACATGCTCCCTATCATAGGGCGAAACAGCATTTTTATGAGCCCATTGAAGCAGCTCGATCGAAAATACTTCTGCATCCATCCCACGAGGATAGGTTCTTTCTATAGTATTGCTGACATAAACACGAGAACAAGATAATCGTATAAAGGTGGAAATTACTTGATCAATGCCCTGAGGATCAATCAATGGACAGTCAGCTGTCAGGCGAACAATAATATCAGCATTATATGCTTCTGCTGCTTCTGCGTATCGAGAAAGAACGTCATGCTCACTCCCCCTGAAAAACGCCAAATCATTCTGTTGACAGAAATTCACAATAGAGTCATCTGGTTCATTGGTCGTTGTAGCAATAACAATCTGATCGATTTGATTTACTGTCCGTAACCGTTCTATCTGATATGCCAATATTGGCTTGCCTAAACAAGGCAGTAACACTTTTCCAGGTAATCGACGCGACCCCATTCGCGCTTGTATGATTGCCACAATCTTCGGCTTACTCAATTATATATTATTTGCTTGAATGAAAGTTTGATTCAGAAATAAACGATGTTGCTAACTTGTTCTTCCTCAATACTGATACAGCAACCCATTCGTCCGGATTATCTGTATAGATATGTTCACCATGATTTCGAACTTTATGTGTTATGCATTCATAATCCGGATGCCAAGTAAACAAACTTCGATAGTCCATTTTGTAACTTTGAACACCTTGACGATGGTGATACATCCTTGATCGAGGTGCCTGGCTATAGAAATCAAGAATCATTAACCAGCCGGGTGTACGCAAAACACGATCAGCTTCGCTAGCAATACAAAACAAATCCTCACGATCACACAGGTAAAGACAAAAGCCAAAAATCACAATATCAAAGCTATCGTCATCAAACGGAAGAGTATCGGCTGTTCCTTGTTGCGCCTTTATCCCTTTAGAGCAAGCAATTTTGACGGCTTTTTCTGACGGCTCAATACCATAGCAGTCAGCCTTCAGATTATTTTTTAACCAAGCAAGTCGTGTACCATCCCCACATCCGACTTCAAGCACTTTTCCCCCCCCAGGTAAGTTCAAATTGAGGATTTCCAATAAAAGTGGCTCTCTCTCTGGTATGTTAGTCTTAGCAATGCATTGTGAATTCCTAATAAAATATTGATCGCCTTCCGACTGCAAAAAAATTTCTTTCTGTTTCATTGTAATGGACTTTATTAATTCAATTACAAGCCGAGCTAGTTAACTAATAGAATTAATCAAACATTGAACAACATAAACTTGCTGTTCTTCTGTTAACTCTGAATACATCGGCAAACTAATCACCTCAGAGTAATATTGCTCTGCTTGAAAACAATATCCTGCTCTGAAGCCCATCTTTTCATAATATGGCTGCAAGTAAACTGGTATGTAATGAATATTTACAAGTATCCCTGATACTCGGAGTGCTTCATAAATTTGACGATGAGTCTTGGTGATTTCATCAAGCTTTAAGCGAATAACGTAAAGATGGTAGCTGGAGTAAACATCACGATGCTGCCAAGGTGTAACTACGGGAATGGCTGATAGCATTTGGTCATAATGCGTTGCGATCGCATGGCGCTTAGAAACAAATTCATCAAGTCGTTGCATCTGACTAAAACCTAGCGCAGCATGAATATCCGTCATCCGGTAGTTGAAGCCTAAATCTATCTGCTGGTAGTTCCAAAGTTGTTGCTGAGGTCTTACATGCCTATCTACAACAAGGGTTGTTATGCCATGACTACGTAGCAATATCATTCGCTTAGCTAATTCATCGCTATTAGTCAGCGCCATTCCACCTTCGCCCGTTGTAATGATCTTGACCGGATGAAAGCTGAAAACCGTGATGTCGCTGTAGCGACAGTTCCCAATAGGCTCATCCTTATAGCGACCTCCAATGGCGTGTGAGGCATCTTCGATGATTTTGAAACCATATTGTTTGCTGAGTACATGAATACCTGCCATATCACATGGTTGACCGCATAGATGCACTGGAATAACGACTTTGGGTAAGGCACCTGCTTTTTCAGCCTCTATAAGCTTTTCCTGCAGGCGTTGTACGCTCAGGTTGTAAGTTTGCGGGTCGATATCTACAAAATCCACCTCTGCACCGCAATACAGTGCGCAGTTGGCACTTGCTACAAAGGTGATTGGGGAGGTCCAAACTACATCGCCTTTGCCGACACCCAATGCAAGGCAAGCAATATGCAAAGCACTGGTGGCGCTGTTCACTGCTACAGCGTGCTGAGCACTACAATATTTACCAACAGCATTTTCAAATGCAGGAACAACCGGGCCTTGTGTTAAAAAGTCGGAGCGTAATACCTCAACTACTGCATCAATGTCGGCCTGATTAATATCCTGGCGTCCGTAGGGAATCATTGTAGTCAAATTTTACCAATATGTTCACGGTTCGCCTGAATCCAGGCTTGTAAGGTATCAATACTCATCCATTCAGTGTTATTGTCGGAACAGTAGGTAAAGTCGAGAGCAACTGGTTTTCCACCATTAATACGATTTTTGTCTTTACTCCAATTGTAGATTGCCGGAAGAATTTTGTAATGGTCGTCATACTCACAGGTATGTGGTGCATCCTCAAAACTGATCATCTGTTCATGGAGTTTTTCACCGGGACGAATACCAATGATGTCGAGATGAGCATCAGGAGCAACTGAACGCGCAATATCGAGCAGGGTCATTGAAGGAATCTTTTTAACATAAATTTCGCCGCCGACCATATCCTCGAAGGCATGCCAGACAAGTTCAACCCCTTGTTCAAGGGTAATCATGAAACGGGTCATGCGCTCATCAGTAATGGGAAGGAAGCCCTTTTCAGCAAGTGAAAGGAAGAACGGTATCACTGAACCTCGCGAACCCATAACGTTGCCATAGCGTACCACAGAAAAAATAGTGTCATTGCCACCCGAGTAAAAGTTGCCAGCGATAAAGA
This sequence comes from uncultured Chlorobiaceae bacterium, assembly GCA_903920215.1. Lineage (GTDB taxonomy): Bacteria > Bacteroidota > Chlorobiia > Chlorobiales > Chlorobiaceae > Chlorobium. The sequence continues at coordinate 14,029 of CAIXLG010000089.1, read as the reverse complement.
GCTTATCGGACGTCAGTTTTGTTGCTCCATAAAGATTCACCGGACTGCTTGCCTTATCGGTTGAAAGGGCTACAACGCGTTTTACCCCATGGTCAATACAGGCATCAATAAGGTTCATGGCACCAAAAACATTAGTTTTGACACACTCGAAAGGATTGTATTCGGCTGTTGGGACGATTTTGGTTGCTGCAGCATGAACGACATAGTCAATTCCTGTAAGTGCACGAGCTAGGCGATCTTTATCGCGAACATCACCGATAAAAAAACGCACTCTTGGGTCGTTGCCGTAAAGTTTGGCCATTTCCCATTGCTTCATTTCGTCGCGGGAGTAGATAGCAAGGCGACTGGGGTTGTATTTGGCGAGAGTCAAGGGGACAAAGGTATGGCCGAATGAACCGGTGCCGCCGGTGATGAGAATAGATGAATTAGTTAGCATTTAAGACAAATAAATATTTTGAAACTATTAAGTATTTCTGTTTACTGTCCTGATTGGTTTAATTATGGAATTGTCTCTTTTTGAGTACTTAACTTGCAAATAGAATGCATAATAATTCTATTTGTAAAAAAATTGATTAATTCCAAATAGTTAGCGGGTTTCGAATAATATTAATTAATGTATCTGCGACATAATCGGCATTTTTACATTCATCAAAATCATTTACTATTAAATTATATAAAGGGTCTGTAACTCCATATCCTGATTTTTTAAATAAACTTGTAACTGATTCATTAAACTCTTCAATTGAATTTTTCTTTAATAAAAACGCATTTAATTCTGAATATTTAAGGGTTGAACTATAAGACAAGCAATTACTGAGCCCCAAATACCACGGCCTACCAAAGCACAAACATTTTCCACCACCCTTAATTGCTTCCCATCCTGGCGTACCAGTAATTGTGGCTGTAAATGCAGTTTTTTCTGTAAGGTCGACGCTTGGATAATATTTATCGATCAGATATAAATTATTTATATTTAATAATCTTTTAAAAAATAAGTTACCTCTTTGAAAATGCGTTTGATTAGGATTTTCTTTAACTAAAATAATCCATTCATTACCAAGCAATCGTCTAAGGCTTTCTATTGCATAAATTTGATCTTGAAAAACACCACCTATAGCTGATGTCGTTAGTTCTGGCTGCATATGAAGTGGAAAATACACAAGTCTTTTAGAAGAATTTAATATATCTTGTAAATCAGCCCTTTTAATTACGTTATTATTTAAACATCCATTATATAACTCCTCTAATTTCTTGAGATTTATTATATTGTAAAAAAAACTCAATTTATCAAAACTATTAATACGCCGCTCTTTTATTATTAGATTTATGTCCTTAATAAAAAGGCTGATAAATGTCTTAGCAGATCGTAGTTCTTTAGATATTTCAGCACGAATTTTATAGAATATATTTTTTTGATTTTTTTTTTCTTGATCTTGCTGTTTTTCAACAGATTCCATATAAAAAGCACTTTGCTTATACCCTGGCTCAAAAGAAATATTTGGATAAGAACAAATTGCTGGTATTGTTTTAAAATAGCCAAAGTCATCAATATTTGTCATAAGAAAAAACTGATTTGGAAATATATTTTGATAACAAGCCAAAGTCTTTATACCTAATTTTTTCGACACTTCATACAATATATAATCGTGTCCCTCATGTGGGATATTCCCAAAAATCACTAAATCAGTCTTCAATCGAACTAGTAATTCATAAAAATAGTAACAAGTTAAATAGAATTCATTAGTAAGTTCATGAAGATCAGAGTTATTTAAGCCTCTGCGAGTCACTAGAATAATAAAATGATTAAAGAACTCTTTATAAAGCGAGCCTGCAAATATAACTGCTTCTGAGTTAAAACTAACGAGAGGTATATCTTTATATTTAAATCTCCTAATATTGAATGACCCCTCCTGATCACTAACCCAGTAATCTATATTCAGTGAGTTTTTTAATTTATCTATTATTTGTTTACCAATACTTCCACAAAATCCCCAAACAACTGTATTTAATTTCATGTTTAAATTTAAAAATAAATTAGTTAATTATACCCGAAGATTTTCAAGACCAACTGATGCTGATGCTAATCCTGAAAAGCGTTACACTGAAATCGACAGGTTAATGACAATGTTAGACTGTCATAATAAACCGAAAGAAAAGTAAGTTAGCGCCCAGTGAAAATTCGTTCCGCAATCCTTTCAAACGCAGTTCAATATTTGGCTATCATACGTTCATGAGTTGGACATTTCTTTTATGATTAACATGTGTGTCTGTTTTCTGTCTGATCTTTTTACTACGGAATCAATTCTTGTGAAGCGCTTAGCTACGAAGATAATTCATTACTTATTGTACTGATTGCTGAATGGCTCGAAGTTCTATACCGTTGAGAACAGCAGGACGATCCAGCATATCCCGAGCGGGTTGATATATTAGAACATATGCTTTTTTTTCACGATGGACTTGTCGTAATGTGTTGCCATATCGTTCCAAAAAAACCGATAATTCCGAACAACCATCTTGATTGAGGGACGAAGTAAGCAGTTCTTTGGGAGATATTACAGCAGAGTTAAGTCCTATCCAATGAGCGGGTGCTTCGTTTCTAATATAAACAGTCACTGTCTGGGCTTCTGTCTTGGCATCTTTGGAAAAAAAGCGGGAAATTGCCGGATAAGGAATTGCAAGCAGTACAAAACCTATCAAAGCGATTGATAAATATGTTGTATCTGAAATTTGAGAAGGATTCTCTTCTATAGTAATATTGCTTATATGCATATTCCTGATACTCGTGGGTATTACTGTTATCAGCAGGGCAAAACCTGGGTAGAGTGTAGCAACAACACGCCAACCAGCATCTTGAAAAATGAAAGGGGCTATAGAAATAAATACTATTCCAGTAATGCCGCACAATAAACCAGAAAATATTCTTTTTTTTATATTTCGAAAAATTAAGACCACACTGACAGCCATAAAAAGAGACGAAAACCAAATTGATGGAGTGCCAATTAGATATCGAAGCAATCCCGCCTGCGTTTTTTTAGCACTGTCAGGAATATTTCTTGAAAATCCCATTGCAAACCCAAACTCTCTTTGAGGCACAAAAAGAGCTTGGAGCGAGTTATTCATTATCGCTTTTCCCATTGGCCTTATATCTTTTTGTACTTCTTTTATTGCTTCTTTATACATAAGGGCATTACTCTCCCTTTCAGACAGGGCTGGTGCTTTAGAGTGTATATATTTTGAGGCCTCTTCCCAGTCAGTTCCACGAGCAAGCCCAAGAACAGTATAACCTGTATTTGTGTTTATACCTCCATCAGGATTACCATAGGCAACATATATCATCAGTGGTATTACAAATGCAAGTGCTGTACATGTAAATGCAGCAATAATGGCTTTTTTGAAGTCATTGCGCCTGTTTTCAGCCATAATCATGGTAACAATAAAAGCAAAGAGACCTGGCATCAAGGGGTTATATGGCCTGAAGGCATAAGCAAGCACTAAAGCAAATAAACCTAAGTAGGCTATTTTTTTACTTTTCTCAGCTAAAGCGATCAAAAGTACTGCGTATCCGGCTGTAGAAATTGTGATCCCATTGAGTTCAGATAGCATGCTTGATGCATAAGGCCACGTCCAGATAAGCAAGACAAACCCTGCAGAAAGTGCAGCAGAACGCCCAACAACCCGAACAAGAGCTGTAATGAATGCCACAATGGCGAAGGCTGCCAACGACACTCTAAGCAAAATCATACCTAATAGGGTTGAACCGCCTATGTTAAATTCTAAAATATTAAGCACAGCATTCATGGGACGCCTCGAATTCCATGCATTCAAGGTCTTATCAGGCCAGTTTAAAACTTGCGAGTAGTATCCATTTGCATCGGAATCAGGCAGAAACCTAGCAAAACGATCTATAACCATATGCCCAAGAGGTGGGGCTGAAATTGAGCTAGCAAGTGCTGCGGCACAGATAAAAAGACACAAGAGAAAAAATGTGTTGTTAGAAACAAGATCGTGTTTTATCTGAGAAGTATGAAGGGAAGAATAAACAGCAATAATAAAGGAGACAACTGTACCTATTGCGAGTAATCGAGGCAAAAACTTACCGAGACTGGTTAGACCAATGCAGTAACCTGTCAGAATTCCTGCTGCAAGCACAAGAAAGCCCAATAAAAATATTACAATATTTTTTGTCAGTTGCTGTTGTACCATGTTACTGAATTATTTTTTTGGCCTCTTTAAAAGAATATTCATAGATCCTTTGTGGGGGATTCTTCGATCAAGCTCTTCAGTGCCACCATGGATGAACTTGCCCGATGTGCCATCAAACAGCTCGTATCCTATTTCGAGCAACCTTGACAGTGCGCAATGCATAGCGTCATCAGTAAAGAGGTTCGGCGACCACTCCATTAAAATTGTCGGTTGAAATTTTCTCAAATTTAGCTCCGCACCTCTCAATACATCAGGTTCATGTCCATCAACATCAAGCTTGATAAAGTCGATGCGTTGAATCCCCTGCATACGAACGAAAGAATCGAAGGAAACCGCTTGAGCTCCTTTCGTAGTTTTGAGTTCTCCCTGATGATCAGCATGAAGAGCACGTCCATTTACCAAGGGCCAGCTGGAATAAATTTCATGATCAACACTAACCCCGTCTTCTGCAACAAGCATGGCTTGAACTGCCTCTACCCCTTCCCTCGTGATTAAAGGGTTGAGCGCTAAATTACGCAATAACTTGCCGTAAGCATAGTCCGTTGGTTCAAATGCATAAACCTTACCGCCTAAAGGTACGACCAGTTGCGCCAATGGTAAGGTATGCGCTCCAATGTTGGCACCAATATCAATAACAATTTCGCCTTCTTTTCGACCTAATAGTTTTTTGTACAGCCTCAGAGTTCCGGGCTCAAATCCGCCAAGCAAAAATATGGAGAAATCAATTCCCTCATGAAGATCAATATCCCATATGATTCCTCCTCGTTTGACTCGAACATCATCACTTTTACCAAAACTACGCCGGACAAGAGAAACAATGCTGTAAGCAACGGCTGCAAGCTTAATTTTATATCTGGTATCTATCTTCATTATTTCTACGTTATCTCGTTTATCATAGTGAAGTGTTGAGTGCTCGACGACACATGCTCCAAGCTCCTGGGCCTGCCATCAAAACAGATACAACAAGAATGGTCAATTGCAGTATGGTTGCAAGGGCCACACAAACGGAGGCTGGTACCGCAAAAAAAGAGAGGGCCCATACCGCAGCAACCTGATAAACGCCAACATAGCCTGGTGCAGAGGGAAGAGCTGAGCCTGCTGCAAGAAAGACCCAGAGAACAAGCGGCGCTTCTGGAGCAAGGTGAAGATGGAAAGCATCCAAAAGCATTGTAAATGCGCCATAGTCGATAAACATGATAACAATGACAATGGAAACAAGCCATAAAGAGAACAAACCCTTAAGCAGATGGTGCAGTTCCTTTCTGAATTCTGATAAAAACACATCGGGGGGAACCGGCCAACGCCTGAGAGAACGACTGAGCAAAGAGGTTACTAACACTTCCCCAAAACCTGAACTTCTTGCATATAATGTAACAAGTACAAGTATGGCAAAGGCGACAATCAACATTGTGGACATCCAACTCCCCAAAAGACTTCCAATTGGGGAAATACAATAGAGTACAAGAGTTGCCAACAATAGCATAAAGAGATCGGCAAGGCGGTCAAGCAATGCACTGGCTATCGGGACAGTTAGCGAAGTTCCGTTAAGTTTTGCAAGTGTGAAAACACGAACAACTTCACCAGCGCGGATCGGAAATATCAAATTGGAAAAGACGCCAAGCGTTGAAGCTCTAAAAAAATGGGCTTGCTCTGTCCATCCTTGGCTGGCAATAGTACCCCATCGCACTGAACGCATAACAACACCCGCTGCAAGTAAAATAGCACACCAAAAAATCGAAAAATACCGGAGCGAAGAAAACGCTGACTGCAATCCAGCAAGATCAACCTGACGCAACGCCAGCCATAAAAAAACAATACTCAGTACAATACCTGCAACAATAATTACAAAACGCTTCCAGTGCGTACTTTTTATCATCTTTGCTCTTTAATGATCTTGGCAAATATAGAATGGGATGGTTTCATTTGATCTCGACAATGGTTTTGAGTGGATAACTTAAGGCCGTAATGCTATTGTATTTTTGTCGTCAATGTCCACCCCCCTTCTCTGAAAGTGTACAATACATCGGCAAAAAAATCCTGTCATAAGGTCAGAAAAACTTAATGCGCCGTGATGCAAAAACGACCATTTTTAACAATAAAACTCCATGCCTCCAGCGAGAGATATTAGTCTCTCCATAACGACGTGAGTGATAACGGATAGGGACTTCAAGTATTTTCAGGTTGAGCTTGGCTGCGCCAAAAAGAAGATCAAAATCACCAAATGGGTCAAAGTTGCCAAAATATGGCCGATTTGCTACCAGAGACTCATAATCTTTACGCCAGATCACTTTGGTACCACAAAGTGTATCGCGAATCGGCTGCCCTAAGAGCCATGTAAATGCTGAAGCAAAGAATTTGTTGCCAATTATGTTAAAGAATCGCATCGCTTCGTTTTCCATAGGATATACCAGCCGTACACCGTTAATGAATTCGCCTTTTCCTGATGCAATTGCATTATAAAAACGGGGTAGATCTTCGGGAAGCACCGTCATGTCAGCATCCAGAATCATTAAAATATCTCCTGTTGCTACGGCAAAACCTACGCGGACAGCATCGCCTTTGCCTTTTCCCGGTTGCTTGAGGAGACGGCAGTTGCGCTCTGGATGAGTTGGTATTGCTCGTTCAATTGCGCCATAGGTATCGTCCTGTGAATTGCCTTCAACAAAGATAATTTCAGTTTTAGTACCAAGTTCAGGAATTCTTTGAAACAACTCTTCGATATGGCCTTCTTCATTGCGCGCTGCCACAACGACAGTACAAGTGGGTTCGGCAGGGAGCATCTTTCCTGCAGGTCGCCCAACAACAAAATTGGTTAACGCTAACCAGCGGAAAGGTATGATTTTGGCAAAAAAACGATTAAAGAGGTTGGATCCGGGAAAAGCGAGCGGAAAGACCATTTCAGACCAGTCATACAGGAACTCATACCCTGAAAGAGTCAGGAGATTACGAATATCATGAACAGTAAGCCAGTTTTGTGAAAGCATTGGGGTGGCTAAACGAAATCGCTGGGCTAGTTGCAAAGGAATTTGCCATAAATGGCTGTAAAAGTTTAAAACCAGGCGCGTTCCTGCATGACAGTATGGTTGAAGGAGCTCAAGTAAGGCTTGTACATCACGAAGATCGTTGACAAGGTCAGAAAGAATAATAAAATCGAATTGATCACTACCAAGTGATAACGCATCAACATCCATTATTTCAAAGTGAAGGGTGGGATGATTTTGGAGAGCCTTTGCTATTGCAGAGGGGGCAAAATCTAGTCCTACTCCGTATGATGGCTCTAAAGATGCTAAAAGATCTCCACTACCACAGCCTAGCTCAAGAACTCTTGTGCCTTTTGGAATGATGTATCCATAAACCCGATGCAACCATGTATGATAGTAACCTCCCAGTGATTTGGATGAATCCTGCCATATCCGTTCCCAGTGACCGGATCGAGATTGTTTATAAGGTTTTTCGGAGGTTAAGATGGTTATGGTTTTGTGAGTGATGTATGAAGATAAATAGTTGGCAGTGGGCAGTAAATGGTTAATAGCCTACGTTTTATTGCTGATTGCTGACTGCTGACTGCCTACTGGCAAGTTTGCTTGTTTTGTCAGTTTTGCTGGTGGGAGGTTATTGGTATTGTTTTTGTTGTGCTTTCGGCTTGGCGTTGGAGGTTGTCAGTGGTGGCAAGGCCTGGTTGGTATTCGGGAATCAGTTTTTTCAGTATTTGCTTTATGCCTTTGATGTTGTTGGTTTTTATGTGGTGCATAAGATTGTTTAGTTCGGGCTCAAGTATCGACCAGGGTATGAAGTCGTCGTTGGCTTTATAGATTCGGGGGTGGGCTGTTGGTATCGGGTTGTTGCCAATAAGGAGTTCTTCGTAGAGTTTTTCGCCGGCGCGGAGGCCTGTGACTTTGATTTCGATATCGCCGTCGGGGGTTTGGTGGTCACGAATTGAAAGACCTGAGAGGGTGACCATGCGACGGGCAAGGTCGATGATTTTAACGGGTTCGCCCATATCGAGCAGGTAGACCTCACCTCCTTTGCCCATGCTGCCTGCATGGATAACGAGTTGTGCGGCTTCGGGGATGGTCATGAAGTATCGTGTGATCTCTTTATGGGTGATGGTGATCGGGCCGCCCAGGCTGATTTGCCTGCGAAAAAGGGGAACAACTGATCCACTGCTGCCGAGGACGTTGCCGAAGCGAACCATACAGAAGCTTGTGGTATTTCCGGATTCAGAGGAGAAGGCCTGGAGAATGAGTTCGCAGAGGCGTTTGCTGGCTCCCATGACGTTCGTTGGCCTGACAGCTTTATCGCTGCTGACGAGTATCAGGGACGGTGTATTGTGCTGACGAACGGCTTTGGCAAGACTGAGGGTGCCGAGAACGTTGTTGCGGACACCTTCGGCAATATTGTACTCAACCATCGGGACATGCTTGTAGGCTGCAGCATGGTATATGAGAGATGGCTTGTAGATGCTGATGATATTCGATATGTGTGCCTCATTTGTAACGTCAGAGAGGAGAGGGACGATGAGTGTGCTGAAATTATTTTTTGCGTTGTACTCGACCAAGTGGTTGTGGAGATTAAAGAGGCTGTATTCGGCATTATCCACAAGCAGCAGTGTGGTAGGCTGGAGGGCAAGCAGCTGCAGCGAAAGTTCACTACCAATGCTGCCGCCTGCACCGGTTACCATGATGACTTTGCCGGTTATGGTGTTTATCGTTAAAGGGTCGCTGAGTGGCGTAGTGTCGCGACCAAGGAGGTCTTCGATATCTATTTTCTGGATTTCTGTGAAGGTAACTTTGCCTTCGGTAAGGTCCTGAAGGTTTGGCAGGAAGCGAAGATTTACGGGATAGTTCTGGAAGTATTCGACAATCTCCAACCTTCGGTAACGAGTAATTTTGGGGCTGGCCAGGAGAATATTTTTGATGTTAAGGCGTTGAATGAGCGGCAACACTTCTTCTGGGCTATAGACCATATAACCGTTGATAGTGCGACCATAGAGAGAGGGGTCGTCGTCAATGAAACCTGCAATATCGAGATTGGGGTTGCTGGAGATGACTGTTTGCAGCTGGACGCCTGATAAACAGGCTCCATAGATAAGTACTCTGTCAGGGGATGCGCTGTTATTTTTGTTATTGCTTATGTTATAATGAAAAGAAAACCAGTAGCGAATAAAGCCCCTGCTTGCTGTCGTTATGAGGAGAATAATGATTGGCTGCAGGAAAACAATTGACCGGGGAATCCCTGGAATATTGAGGAATAAAAGTACCACGAGCAGTAAAACAGCATAGATAACTACTGCTTTGAGAATTGAGATGAAAGCGACAAGACCATTATAGCGGTAGATTACGCGGTAGAGGCCCCTTGTAATAAAGACAGGCAGCATAAGCAGCGGGGCGAGAAGGTAGACGACCCACTCTTGCCCCTCGGGGAGACGAACACAATCGTACCGGAACGAGAAGGCAAGCCAGACGCTGAACAGAGATGCCGAGAGGTCAAAAAGAAACGCAAGAAACTTTTTTTGACCTTGAAGCAGACTCATGATACTCTTTTGAAGTTTACGCTTATCCATAGTAACTGGCCCTGTTGCCATACCCATATTTGTGGTGACCGTAATTGCCATAGCCATAGCTATTCTTGATGGAGCCAATAAGAGCGACACCGATGATGTTGGAGAAAATTAAACTGTCATTGGCAAGATCTTTTATGGGGTTGCGAGGAGTGTGGTTCAAGCGTACTGCAATCAAAATACCGTCGACAGTTTGGGCGAGCTGGGCTGCATCGCTGAGGAAAAGCGGAGGACTATCAATAAGGACTAAATCAAATTTGGTTTCAAGGTGCAAAATGAGATCCTGCATTTTTTGTGATGAGAGGAACTCGTTGGGATTTGGAATTTTTTTACCCGCGGTAATGACACTCAGGTTAGTGACATGGGTGGGCTTAATGAAGGTGTCATCGATGGTTTTAAGGTCGCTATAGAGGTAGTCGGCGAGACCATTTTCACGCTTTATTTTGAAAATATCGTGCTGGGATGCGAGACGAAGGTCGCAATCGATGATAATGGTTTTTCGACCATTGAGTGCAAGGGCGATGGCAAGGTTTGCGCAGACTGAGGATTTGCCTTCGGCGGCTGAAACTCCTGAGATAATAAGAGAGCGTAAGGGGTTATCTATGCTGTAGTAACTGACTGCGGTACGAAGGGTTCGATAGCCTTCGGCATACCAGGAGGAGAGGCTGTCAGTGATTAAGGGAACAGTGCTGAGATTACCTGCCTGCTGTTTCGCTTGTGATGTATTGGAAATGTTGGTAACAAAAGGGATTTGTGAGAGAATGGAGAAGCCCTGATTTTTTATAAAGGTTTCGTCTTTGATACTGTCGTCAAGATATTCGCTCAGCAGAGTGTAGATGGATGCAAGCAGTCCGCCAACAAGCAGACCGATAAGCATACTTTTAAGAGGGCTGGAATTTGCAGGGAAGAAAGGGCGAAAAGCGCTGCCGATAATGGATACGTTGCCAACTTCCGAGCCGAGGAGGATGCGGCTTTCGTCAAGCTTTTCTTTGAGAAACGTGTACGTTTTGCCAGCTACCTCGCGGTCGCGCTGAAGTTGTGCGTACTCCTGCTGTTTTTTAGGAAGAAGGTTGACCCTGGCTTCGTAGCCCTGTTTAAGCTTTTCGTATTCAATGACACTGTTGTTCAGGAGATTGAGTTTTCGCTCGGTTTCGAGTTTTTCGGCAATGAGGTCGAAGCTGTATTTTTTTGTGCGGCCAGTATAGTCGATTTCGCCGGCTATCTGGCTACGGCTCAGGTTTTCGTAACGGGATTGTGCTGCAACGAGCAACTGCTTTTTGTTTTTGGTGTCGGGGTCGTCGATACCTTTTTCGGTAATAAGCTGAACGTATTGTTTCTGCTGATTTTTAATATCCTCGAGGATGGCTGAGAGCTTGGCATTTACGGTTTTGGCTATTCGAGTGCTGAGGATTCGGTCGGATTCGGTGAGTTTTGACTGGAGAAAATCGATGCTGTTTTGAGTTATACGGCTTTCGGTTTTGAGGTCGTTAATCTTGGAATCGATGTCAGTGACTTTTGAGAGGAGTTGGGCTACATTGCCGGAAACCTCATATATTTTGTTTGTCTCCATGTATCTGGAGAGAAGACTGTCGGTTTGGGCAACGAATTTGTGCTGATTTTGGAGCATTTCAGCAATAAAAGAGCTTGACTGCCTGTATTTTTCGGATTTGCGGGTAATGTCGGCATTTTTATAGGTATTGCAGAGCGTGTTGGTCAGATAGACGGTTTCATCCTGGAAAGGGCTTTGAACGGAAACTCTGATGAGAGAGGTTTCGCGCACCGGATCTACCTTGATTCGACCGCTGAACTTCATCGCGTTTATCCGAATAAAATTATCAGGGTATTCAGGCCCATTGAGGTTAATGGTTTGCGCTGACCGTTTGTCAGAAAAGGGAGAGACAAGGGTGAGGATGTCGTCGAACGATGATCGGTATTGCCTTTTACCGAAGAATTCGAGCGAGTCGCGTTTAGTGCTTTTAAGGAGTTCGCGGACGACGAGCTGGGTAATGGGCATAGAGGTTATGAGCTCAACGTCTTTTTTAACCGCTTTGGCATCGGACTCACCTGTGGTACCGAGTGCAGCATCAACCGGGTTATTACCGAATGGATTGTCTATCAGCAGTATGGATTCAGCATAATACGCAGGAACTTCAGCCTTATGGAAAAGCCAGGCGAAAGCGACGGAAATAATGAGAAGGAAAATGATGCCGTATTTGCGGCGGTTGAGGACATTGAGAACTTCCCTGATGTCGATTTCCTTCATAGGCTCAACGAAGTACTCAGGAATGTTTGGCTGCAACTGGCCTTTATTCGGAGCAGGTTTAGAGGCCTTATTCAGGTTTTTGTCGGTACCGGAGGTCTGGGTATCGGGCATGATGGTCTATAAAGTGAGTTGTACCCTGTTACTTGCCTAGCTGCTTCAAAATATAGTAGGTGTTGAATCCGCCTGAGATGAGGCTCATTACCGAGGAGATGGTTGCGAGGGAGATGCCATTATCTTCGGGGATGATGACCGTGTCGTTCGGTTTGAGGACAACGAATGAGGAACGGTCGCCGTTTTTAAAGAATTTTTTCATGTTGACTTTGTAGAGTTGGGTACCGTCAGGGTCGGGGTATTTACGGATGACAATGATTTTTTTCGGGTTGGCAACGGGAGTTATCCCACCTACCGTAGTGATAAGGGTGGCAAGGTCGGCATCTTCCTGTACGATGACCTGACCTTGATGGTTGGCTTGACCAAGGACGTTGATGGTCATGAGGATGTTGCCAAAGTCGTCGGTGAAATAGGAGTCTTGAGCCAGGGGGTAGCTGGGGCCGTTAACCCCTTTGAAGCTTGGTGCTGTCTCCTGAACTTTGCTTGGTTCGGCTGCGAAACATAAAAATGAAAGGGTGGTGAGCAACACGCACTGTATTGTTATCAGGATGGCTAGGCGTTTCATAATAGAGACCGAAAATTGAAATCAGATGGCAGTTTTCTTAGTGCTGAGTTTTTTAGTGCTGAGTGCTGGGTGCTGAGTGCTGAGCGAAGTTAAGAGAGTTGGCTGTTGGCTGAATAGAGCTATAACTTTCAGGAGCACTTTTGTTTTGTTGGGGTTCAGGAATCACCCCAACCTACATATGGGACTGACTACTGCTTGCTCTCTTACTGTTCACTCGGTACTTTCAGTTGGGTTAGTGTATGGCTTTCAGGATTGTTTCGGCTACGTATTCTCTCTGGGAGTCGGTCATCAGGGAACCGGAGGGTAGGCAGAGGCCTTGATTGAACAGGGATTCTGAGACTCCGGTGGTGTAGCTTGGGTATGGTGCGAAAATTGGCTGAAGATGCATTGGTTTCCATAGGGGCCGGGCTTCTATGTTTTGCTGCTTTAGCTGGTGATACAATTCTTCATGGGTGATGCCGGTTTCTGCGGGGTTAATCAGGATTGTGGTTAACCAGTAGTTTGAGTAGTAGCGACTGGAGGGTTCGGTGAGGAATGTGAGCCCTTCTATGTTTTGAAATGCCTGGCGGTAAAAGCTGTTGTTTTCGCGCCTTTTGGCGACTCGCTGGTCAAGTATCTCCATCTGGCCGAGGCCGATACCTGCGCAGATGTTGCTCATCCGGTAGTTGTAGCCGATTTGTGAATGCTGGTAGTGCGGGGCTTCGTCGCGCGCCTGGGTTGCGAGAAATGTGGCCTGGCCGCAGAGTGATTTATTGGCTGACACCAGCGCTCCGCCGCTGGAGGTTGTTATGATTTTGTTGCCATTGAATGAGTATACCCCCATTTCGCCCCAGGTACCGCAGTGAACTCCATCGTAGGTTGAGCCGAGAGCTTCGGCAGCATCTTCAAGAATGGGTATGTCGAACTCTTTTGAGACGGCCATAATGCCTTCCATATCGGCGGGCATTCCGTAGAGGTGAACGAGGAGAATCAGTTTCGGTTTTTTTCCGGTTTTAGTAATCCTATCCTCTATTGCCTCTCTGAGCAGGTTGGGATCCATGTTCCAGGTTGAGGGTTCTGAATCTATAAAGACCGGTATGGCATGGAGATAGACAATCGGATTGGCTGAGGCCGCAAAGGTGAAAGTTGAACAAAGTACTTCGTCGCCGGGCTGGACACCAAGTATGATGAGAGCAAGGTGAACGGCAGCTGTGCCTGATGAAAGGCATGAGCAGGCTGTTGCACCGGTATAAATGCGAATGGCTTCTTCAAAGTCTGCGACGTTCTGACCGAGGGGAAATACCTGGTTACGCTCCATTGCATCTATAACATACTTCATTTCATGGCC
>CAIXLG010000088.1 GCA_903920215.1 uncultured Chlorobiaceae bacterium | reverse complement strand
GCGCAGTTCTTCTACTGAACGAGCATTTAGCAATGCTTCCTTTGCCTTTTCTAAAACATTTTTACCACTTGCTGGTCGTGCCATATACCCAACTCCTTTTAGGGTATATTATAACACTTTTGTTTAAGAAATGGAATAAGGCCCTCTCTCAAACGACAGTCCTCTTCGACACTGCTTCCTCGTGGAGCAGTTCCCTTCATCGGCATGGTTTCAATAACCATACCGCGTTTTCTAAAAAAAAGCTCAGGCGAAAAAGAAAGAATGGTGCGGTCACCGCTTTTAAGGAAGGCTGTGTATGATAAGGGTTGCGCAGCCCTCAATACACCAAAAAGAGCTGAGGGAGTGCCGCGCCATTTGAACCTGTTGCGCCCTGTAAAGTTGACCTGATAAACGTTGCCTGCGGCAATTTCATTTCTAATCGCCCTTATCTTCTCTCCATACTCGTCTTTGGAAAGGTTGAACGATACTGCGCCAGGGGCAACCGACAGATGTTCAGAAAACAGCTCTTCGACTACCCTTTCTGAAACATGCTCCGGTTGACTGTACACTCCAAACCAGGCAAGCGGTGAAGGGGAATTTTCTGCACCATCAATCGAAAAAAGAGCAGGTTCAAAACCATAGCCGACCTCATAACTCATCCATCCGGCCAGAAAATATCCTTTGGCAAGTTTTTCCTCCAGGGTACGAAAGAAACCCTCCAGTTCGGTGAGAGACGAAAGCTTTACCTCCTCGACTGGCTCAGAAAAAAGCAGAGCCCCGCCACCATACCCTTTACAAAATGCTGATTCAAACCAAAGGGAACCATCTCTTGCAAGCGTATCAGCAATCTGTTTGGTGCTTTCCGATACCTCCATATCAGGCAGCTTCAATGACAATTGTTTTTTGAAGAACCGTTTCTATCCATGATTTCAGCTGTTCTGCTGCCCAGATTTCAATATCGGGTTCAAACTGGGGTGTAACATGCAGGGTAATCACACTCGCTTTCACGGTAACCTGAATATTCTGGATGTTCTGCCTGTGGCCGCGCTCAAGTCCGTTAGCCAGACGGAGAATTCCAGAAAGTACATCGACAGCTCTTTTATGGACAGGCTTAAGCTGACTGTAGGCCACATGCTTCTCAGAAGGGGGCGATTTGCGATGATAGCGGGCAACATGAGCGATAATTTCAATTTCAGTAGGAGAAAAACCGCGAAGTTCGCCATTAAGGATGATATACTGACTGTGTTTGTGATGGGAAGAGATAGAAATAAAAGACCCGATATTATGGAGAAGGGAGGCACATTCGAGAAGTTCCCGATTGTGTGCTTCAAGATGATGAAACGGGGCAAGAGTGTCGAAGAGCTGCAGGGCGAGACTGGCCACATGCTCTGAATGTTTGCGATTCCAGTCACAACGACACCCAAGCTCATAAACACTCTCCTTGCGGATATCAAGCTCAAATTCATGGTCCGGCTCACTGGGGGCATTAAAACGGTCCTTCAGATAGTGAAGCACCATACCCTCCCGCAGTGCATAATCTGAGACAACGATTTCTTTGAGATCGAAAAGCCTGAAAATCATGTCAACAAGAATGAGACCCGGCAAAATCAGATCAACCCTGTTTGCATCAAGACCGGTAAATTTTCTGCGTTCAAGAGAACCAAGCGGAATCAGAGCCATGTAGAGAGACTCAAACTCTTTTCGGGTAAAAACGCTATTGTTGAGTGAAGCTTTGTTCGCCCTGCCATGCATCGATCCTATCATACGGGCTATATTCTGAGCTGTCCCGGAAGATGCTATAGCGCGGTTGACTTTCAGCTTTGAGGCTTTAGCGACAGCAGAAACCATCTCTGCCGAAAAGAATTGTTCAAGCATCTTGATATCATTACGGGCAATCGGATCTGAAGTAACGAACCGCTCAAACATTCTGGCAACGCCTATTTTGCGGCTCTCAAGAAGTTGTACTCCCTTATTATTTGCAATAATAAACTCGACCGACCCACCACCAATGTCAAAAAGAAGATCAAACGTTGTACCTATCTTGACAGCTTTACGAACTCCGTAATAGATGAACTCCGCCTCTTCCCGCCCTGATATAACTCTGACTTTAAGACCGGTTTCATCCCGAATCCTCCGAAGAAAATCAAGCCTGTTTTTTGCTTCACGTATAGCACTGGTCGCAAATGCAATAACATTTTCCGGTGCAACGCCATGATGAGCGGCAAGAACAAGAAAGTTCTTTAATGCAGCAATACCCGACTGCATCGCTTCTTCATCAAGCATTTTCGTCGAAATACTGCCTCGACCAATGCAAATCATATTTTTTACACGGTCAATCTCAACAATTCCCTTACCCCTGCTCTCTTCTACAATAATCATGTGGAATGAGTTGGTGCCGAGGTCAATAGCAGCTACTCTTAATTTCTCAGTTGTCATACCAATAGTCTCAAGGCGATTTAACAAAGCGATACAAAATACATGTTTTAAAACCGAAAAGGAAAAGCGAGGGAAACCTGCCCTTTTCTCTTACGGAGTTTTCAGTGTATATTTAGCATTGATATGAACCGATATACTGCCATTTCACCGGCATCTTTTTTTGCTACTTGCACACTGATTGTCACCTATGAAAAAAATTGACCGGTTAAAACTTCGCTACGAAGTTGCGCGAAAAACGATCCATCTCTCCTCCCTGTCAATTCCAGTGATCTACTACTTTATCAGTAGAGAAGTTGCGTTGCTTTTGCTTGTTCCGCTTTTTGCCGGGTTTTTTCTTGTTGACCTGCTCAAAAATTTTTACGACCCGGTTTCAAAATGGTATCACAGCACGTTTGACGCTATGCTGAGAACCCATGAACTTGAAAAAAAACCTTATCTGAACGGAGCGACCTACATTACTCTGGGCGCTCTTCTCCTGGTTATTTTTTTTCCTAAAATTATTGTCATTGCAACCTTTTCCATGGTTTCCATTTCAGATACCCTTGCTGCAATTATCGGAAAAGCCTTCGGAAAACACCGGTTTGGAGAAAAAAGCATTGAAGGAAGTATTGCATTTTTTCTCTCCTCACTGGTAATTATTGCCGTTGTACCAGAGCTTAATATTGTTATCGGTCTGGTTATGGCCATTACAGCAACATTGACTGAGACTTTTTTTGTGCGCATTGGAAACTTCAAGGTGGACGATAATCTTTCCATCCCCCTGGTCAGCGCATCGATCGGCATGCTCTGTTATATGCTTTTTCTCCCTGAACAAATTCCATTCCTCTCCATTGGCAGATAGTGGACAACCGCAGCATATCATGCAGACCACTCTTACCGATTCAGCTAAAGAAGCCGCCGACATCCTTAACTCTGGTGGCGTCGTTGCATTTCCCACAGAAACAGTCTATGGCCTCGGCGCCGGCATAGACAATCCCGAGGCTATCAGACAGCTCTTTCATGCAAAAGGCCGTCCGGGCGACAACCCGTTAATAGTTCATATCTACAGTCTGGAACAGCTGCCTGATGTCGCTGATGAAATAAACCAGAGTGCAAGGCTGCTGATTGAACGTTTTTTTCCTGGTCCTCTTACTCTTGTGCTGAAAAAAAATCAACGTGTACCTTATTCTGTTACCGCAGGACTCGAAACTGTCGGAGTCCGATGCCCGGCAAATCCACTTGCACGGGAATTTCTCAGCCATTGTTCATGCGCTGTTGCTGCTCCCTCAGCAAATCTTTCAGGGCTGCCAAGCGCAACAAGCTGGGAAACGGTCTATGAGGATCTTCAGGGCAAAATCAACGCTCTCCTTCGAGGACAGCCGAGTGCTATCGGTCTTGAATCAACTATTGTAGACTGTTCCTGTTCTGTGCCGATACTGCTCAGGGCCGGTGCCATAACCCTTGAACAATTGCAGGCTGTACTTCCTGCAATCATGGTAAATGCACCCACGGATACTCGGGAAGCGCCAAAAAGTCCCGGTCTGAAATATCCGCATTATGCTCCAAAAGCATCTATTATCCTTGTTCGCCCCAATGACAGTATAACCACCGGACATTCGTCAGCATATATTGGCCTGTCTGCACCACCTGAAGGGTTTTCACTGGTCAATATCTGCCCGAATCCTGAAGAGTACGGCCGGGAGCTGTTCAGCTTTTTCCGCCACTGTGATGCTCTGGGCATTAACATGATTTACTGCGAACTGCCTGAAAACACTGGAATCGGCAGAGCGATCAGGGATAGACTGATAAGGGCATCGGAGAGTCATTAAACTCCCTCAATGTGCTCAGAATGAAATCAAACAGCCTAGATGAAATGAACCAGGCGCGCTTGTAGCCCGCTCGTCGTTTCCGCTGCTATAAACCTCTCTGTCACTGTACCAGGCCACATCGTAACGCGCTGCAAGCTTCATCCGATCCAAGACCTGCCATGAAGCGAGTAGAAAAAGAGATTTCCCTCGCCCATTGAAAAGCCTGAGAGTCGAGGTCAGTGGCAGGTCATCTTCATAGGCATAGAGTGCAGCGTCATAATCATCCGTATTAAAAAGAGTAACCCGCCCTTTCAGAGTAAATTTTCCATCATGGTAACCCGCCTGCTGATAGATCAGCCATCCATAAAATACGGTATCCCCGGACTGATATTTTTTGACAACTTTTTTCACTTCGCCCCGGCTCCTCAAATGAACCCGCCGGGAAACGTCTACATCGCAATCCAGCCTGCTTCGATTGGTGATTTTCGGCAATGCAGTCCAAAGCGGAGTGCTGGTACTTCCCTGATTTGACTGTTCTTCTTTATATTTATGCTGCAATTGCAGATTCCAGATTACGTTGGGTGATTGTTTCCATTTCATGAATATTCTGCAATCATTTCCCTCAGAAGGGTACAGACAATGATCGTCAAGCAATGGATAGGTGAACAGGTCATAATAAGCGCCAACTGAGAGCCTGTCACTGACTTTTGCTTGAATGCCGACATAGTCTCCCCCTTCGTTTGAAGCGCCAACTCCCCTTTCAGCAAACGCACCAGCGAAGGGTGAAAAATAATTCTCTCCATACCGCCTCAGTGAAGTAATCATGCTGACACCATGAACAATCTCATACTCTGCGCCTGCTATCCATGAACTACCATTGGGCTTTTCTGAAAATGCCGCTTCGGCGAAAAGATTGACCTTGCCGAGGGAAGCATCTGCTTCTATACTATAACACAGTGCTGAGGACCCAGTACTGAGTGCTGAGTTTTGGGGGGTGAGGATTGCGAGGGGTTGGGAATACTTGTAGTAGAGGAGGGTGCTGCCAAGCTTGGCGCTTACGAGGCCTGTTTGATACCGGTAAAGCAGATTTGCGCCTGTGACGGTTTCCGTAACATTGTCTTTTCGGCTTGTTTCAAGAGAGGTGCGATGGTTACCCGATTCATCAAAACTGGTTATTAAGCCACTTGTTTTATTGATGACAGCATCAACATGGTTTGCCGAATAAAATGAAGTAACCTCAACATGATCAAGCTTCAGTGTCGTTGCAGCACCTTGCAGAAACCCGCTTTCGGAGCTTGAGGAGCAAGCGGATAACTGCTTTGATGAAAGCCTGACACTACTTGTCGGCTCGGAACCTTTAGAAAAATATCGGCTTTGTCCCATAAGCAGTCCTTCTCCAAAATTCAGCCGATAGTTGCCGATAACAGCATTTTTTATCACTCCAACATCATAGGCACGGATGCTCAGTGACGAAAAGTCTGCAATATCAGGCTCTCCGATATCTTTGTCCTGGACAAAACCTGCTTCAACGTGAGGAGCAGAAAACTGCAGGCGATGATACAGTTTGTAATTATCCCCGCTGTATGCTCCGTTTATTATGCCTTTACGCTCGGTTGTTTCCCAAAACAGGCGACTATACAACGAAAGTGCTGAGTTCTGAGGGACGAGTAAAGATAGTGCTGAGTGCTGAGTGCCGAGTGCTGAGGAAGGAGGGTTTGGGGTTGGGGTTAGGAGGATGTAGGGAGTTATGGTGGTAACTTTATCCTTGCCAATAACGGGTTCTAGCTCCTGGAGGGAGAGAATTGGGCCTTTGGCATGGCGATAAGAAAGAATGGCATGAACATCGAAGGTTGTCAGCCAGGGGAGCTGTCGCAGTTCATCAGCGTCTGCCTGATTGAGCGAAATTCTATTTCGTTTCAAACTCTCAATCAATTCGACCAACTGCTCAAGATTTGCTTCAGATTCTGCGCTGTCGAACAATTGCTGAAGGTCACTATCTTCAGCATGGATAAGGGAAAAAGAAAAAAAGAGCGGTGTCAGAAATAAAAAAAACGTCATGACTGCCCGGAGTACATGACGTTTGAGAGCAATGAAAAGCTTTCTCATAACCATTCAGGGTTTTGTGCGTTAACAAAACCGGAGGATGGCTTATAGGCTTTCCGTCAACTTATAAAGTTCCTGAACCTCATTTCGGCTCAGATACCGCCATTCGCCCCGCCGGAGTTCTCCAGCCTGCAGACCTGCATATGCAACTCTTTCAAGCCGTTTAACCTCAAAACCGAGGGTTTCGAACATTCTTCTGACCTGGTGATTCTTTCCTTCATGAATGCTCAGTAATACCTGCATACCTTCGTCGAGTATTTTTGCCCTGCAGGGACTAACCTTTTCCCCGGTGTCTTTCAAACGCATCCCCCCTGTAAGCTGCTGCAGGAGATTTGGCGTAAATTTCTCATTAAGCACCGCAATATACTCTTTTTTTACATTAGACGAAGGATGCATCAGTTTATGTGCAAGTGTCCCGTCATTGGTTAACAAAATAACTCCGGTAGTTTTTCTATCCAGCCGGCCTACGGGAAAAACCCGTTCCTTGACATCAATAAAATCCAGCACCATTTCCCGGTTTTTTTCGTCACTGTTCGTGGTAATAACGTTTCTGGGTTTGTTCAACAAGATATAGACCTTCCTGGCTTCTGGCTGAGCGAACCTCTCTCCATCGACAATAACCTCATCCCTGGACGGATTAATCATTATCCCCGGCGTTGTAATCACTGTACCGTTAACCATCACCCGCCCATCCAGCACAAGCTGGTCGGCTGCCCTTCGTGATGCTATGCCGCATGATGCCAGAAACCTGTTGATTCTGACGTCATCACTTTTACTGCTGTTTTTCATTCTCTTGTATCGATTCCTCTTGATAGTTCTCTAGTAATGGTCTCTCTGTTGTCATCCTGCCGGGTCAGGTACTCCTGCTCTTCATGCTCCTGAAGAATTTCCTTGATTTCACGAAGTTTCGGGAGGTCTTTTAATGACGATAAGTGAAAGAGATCCAAAAATTCCTTTGTGGTTCCATACTGCAGGGGCTTACCGGGAGAATCCGCCCTGCCTCTAACCTCTATGAAGCCGCGAAGCAGAAGCCTGTCGATAGCATAATCAGGGCTCACGCCTCGAATCTGCTGAATCTCCCCCCGGGTAACAGGCTGATTATAGGCAATAACGGCAAGAACTTCAAGTATAGACTGCGAAAGCCTTCTTCGGACGTTCGGGGCAAGAAGTTTTTTAAGGATGTCACTGAATTCCGGTCTGGAAAGAAAACGGTAACCACCGGCAATCCGGTGAATATGAAACGTCCTTCCGGTTTCGGCGTACTCGGCATTGAGTTTCTCGATAATTGACTGGAACCCGGCGGAATCAAGATCCCTGCCGGTAACCTGCCGGATCGTCTGGAGGGTAACAGCTTCTTCAGAAGCAAAAATAACAGCCTCTATATCTTGCTGCAACTGTAAGTCCTGCTTCTGCACATGCTTCTTTTAGATGTTAAAGAAGAGGATTCCAGACCGCACCCCAGGGTAAAAGAAGGGAGACTACTTTGTCTTGGCAGTAGAGAAATTATGATCAAGGCAAATGCCTTCTTCATAATTATACCATAACTGCTGACAGGGAAAATTGTTTTCGTAGAGAGCTTTGCCGATAATGACAGAATCAACACCACAAGACTTAAGCTCATCCAGGCGCTTCAAATCCCCTGAATTGGTTACACCACCTGAAGCCGTAATTTTCAGACCTGTTTTTTCAGCAAATCTTTTGGTGCTGTCATATCCAAACCCCTGCATCATACCATCGCGGGTTATGTCTGTATAAATCACCCGCTCGATTCCCATCTCTTTCATCCGGAGTCCAAGATCGAAATCCATCAAGTCACTGCTTTCAGTCCACCCATTAATCTTCGGAACACCATGCTCGGCATCGATACCGACAACAATTTTTGATGGCCGATATATTTTCAGAAGCTCTTCAACCAGTTTCGGATTGGTAACGGCAGCCGATCCAATGACTACACGACCAACACCAATATCCAGATATCGCTTAACCGCTTCGACAGAGCGGATTCCCCCTCCGACCTGAACTGGAATATCGAGATTAAGGACAATTTCCCTGATTTTCTCAAAATTTACCATCTCCCCGGTAAGTGCGGCATCGAGGTCAACGACATGCAGCATCTTGGCATTCTGCTTTCGCCAGATAATTGCCATGTCGAGAGGATTGTCGAGATATATTTTTTTCTTGCTGAAATCACCACGGGTCAACCTCACACACTTCCCGTCCTTAATATCTATAGCTGGAATAATCAACATAACAGAATAACAAAAATCGATTTTAACATTCAGCAAAGTTTTTCAGTACCTGCAACCCGGCATCAGAACTTTTCTCCGGATGAAACTGAACTGCAAAAATACCATTTTTTTCAATAGCTGAACAAAAGTTTTTTCCTGCAAACCAGGTGGTTGCAGCCACCGATTCAGATGATACCGGCTCACAATAATAAGAATGCACAAAATAGAAAAACGAGTGATCCGCAATCCCCCTGAAAAGCACACTCTCTTTCTGCTGATCAACCGAATTCCAGCCTATCTGGGGTATCTTGTCGGTGTCGCTCCTGAAACGCAGAACCTTCCCCGGTATCAGGTTCATCCCGTTGTTATCTCCCATTTCCTCACTGTCAGTCAATAAAAGCTGCATACCAAGGCAGATACCAAGAAGCTGGCCCCCTTTATCGACATGTTCTGCAACTGCTTCAGTAAAACCTGATGCGTTGAGTGACTTTATAGCAGTCCCGAATGCGCCAACACCAGGAAGAACAACTTTTTTATAGCCTGCAAGTTTAGCCGGATCACTGCTGACTACAGCCTTGACCCCAAGGTAGTCAAATGCCTTGAGAACAGAACGAAGATTCCCGGCACCGTAATCCGCTATAAAAACCATAAAAACCCTTTTAATAGTTCAGGCAAACAGTCGGTAAAGCACTCATAACCGTACCGTCAAACTTTCAGCTTATTTTTATTTTCAATCTATAATGCTTATCATAATGACTTTTGCACTTATCCGAAAAGCCAGAAAGTCTCCATTATCATACGAAATCAAAAAGCAAATGCATAAGATTGTTTCTGCAACATTTTTAGCTGAAAATATCAAAAAAATTGAAATAGAGGCACCTCGCATTGCTAAAAAAAGAAAGGCAGGCCAGTTTATAATGCTCAGGGTAAACCAGACGGGCGAAAGAATCCCGCTTACCATTGCCGATGCTGATCCTGAAAAAGGCACGATTACCATCATTGTCCAGGGAATGGGTAAATCCACAAAAGAGCTGAACACTAAAGAGGCTGGCGACACCATCAGTGATATTGTCGGTCCACTTGGAGCACCATCAGATATTGAGAATTTCGGTACGGCAGTCAGCATTGGAGGAGGTGTTGGTACAGCAATTGCTTATCCGACCGCTGTTGCTCTTAAAAAAGCCGGAAATTATGTCATTACCATTAACGGTGCCCGGTCAAAAGATCTGGTAATTCTTGAAAAAGAGATGAAGGCGGTCAGTGATGAAGCGTACATTACTACCGATGACGGATCGTACGGCTTTCATGGCTTCGTGACCCAGAAACTCCAGGAGCTGATAGACTCCGGGAAAAAAATTGATTATGTACTTGCCATAGGGCCCATTCCGATGATGAGAGCCATAGCTGAGGTCACCCGTCCCTACAATATCAAAACCATGGTGAGTCTCAACCCTATTATGGTTGATGGTACCGGTATGTGTGGCGGCTGCAGGGTTACGGTGAACAACGAGACTAAATTCGCATGCGTTGACGGCCCTGAATTTGATGCTCACCAGGTCGATTTTAAAAACCTTACTGACCGGAACAAATTGTACCTGCCGGAAGAAAAACAATCGGCTGAAGCATTTGCACACAAATGCAAACTGCAATAATCGAGAAATAGTATACCCTGTTGGCCTTTTTTTCATTCTGTCATGATGACTTTCCTGCCTCAATTCTTTGCAGGGAGGGCTTTTTTTCGGATAATCACACCATCTTTTTTAGAGAACAACATTATGTGCCCACAACATATCACGACCAAAGAACGCCTTGCCATTCCTCGACAGGAAATGCCTTCCCAAAGCCCGGATGTGCGCAACAAAAACTTCAAGGAAGTCAATCTTGGCTATACACCTGAACTTGCTCGAAAGGAAGCTCTTCGGTGTCTTCAATGCAAGGATCCAGCCTGCGTCAAGGGTTGCCCGGTGAACATCAAGATCGATCAGTTTATCAAGTATATCGCGGACGGGGATTTTCTGGGTGCTGCAAGAAAGATCAAGGAAGACAATGTGCTTCCTGCTATCTGTGGCAGGGTTTGTCCTCAGGAAGACCAGTGCGAAAAAGCCTGTATTCTTACAAAAAAATATACTTCAGTTGCAATCGGCAATCTGGAACGCTTTGCGGCCGATCACGAGCGGGAAACCGGGAATGTAGAACTTCCTGCAGTAAAAGCATCGACAGGCAAAAAAGTAGCGGTTATCGGAAGCGGACCAGCCGGACTCAGCTGTGCCAACGATCTTATTCAATTGGGCCATGCGGTAACGGTTTTTGAAGCACTGCACGAACTCGGAGGCGTTCTGGTCTACGGCATTCCTGAATTCCGCCTTCCCAAGGAGATTGTAAAACAGGAAATTGAAGGATTGAAACAACTTGGGGTCAAGTTTATTACCAATGTACTCGCTGGCCGCTCTGTCACTGTTGATGAACTTCTGAATGAAGAGGATTTTGATGCAGTCTTTATTGGAGTCGGAGCCGGTCTGCCATGGTTCATGGGTATCCCGGGAGAAAATCTTCTCGGTGTTTATTCGGCGAATGAGTTTTTAACCAGGGTTAACCTGATGAAGTCGTATCAATTCCCGAACAATGACACTCCGGTGTTCAACTGCAAGGGTAAAAATGTTGCGGTGTTCGGTGGCGGTAATACGGCCATGGACGCCGTCCGCACCGCTAAAAGACTGGGCGCTGAACATGCCTATATTGTTTACCGGCGCTCCGAAGCTGAAATGCCTGCACGTCTTGAGGAAGTGCATCACGCAAGGGAAGAGGGCATTGAATTCCTTATGCTCATGAACCCTCTGGAATTTGTCGGCAACGAACAACAGTGGCTGACAGGAGCTAAATGTCTCAAAATGGAACTTGGGGAACCCGATGAGTCTGGACGCCGGCGGCCGATACCGATAAAAGACTCTGAATTCATACTGCCGATCGATATGGCAGTTATCTCGATCGGTAACGGCTCCAACCCGCTCATCAAACAGTCAACTCCTGATATTGAGGTCAGCAAGCGTGACACCATTGTGGTGGATCTCAACACCATGGCCACTTCAAAAGAAGATGTCTATGCCGGCGGCGACATTGTAACGGGTGGAGCTACAGTTATCCTTGCCATGGGAGCTGGACGTACGGCCGCAAAAGCTATTCACAAAAAGCTGATGGGTATTGCAACACATGAGTGAAGTTTAACGGCAGAGTAAGCTTGAAGCCAACCACACCTTGAGCTTACTTTGCTCCTTCAATTATGATGAAGGGCTGTCTGAAATGCCGTTCGCAACTGCTCAACCCGCCCGCGATTGACACCAAGATCTGAGATACCCAGCCTTGAAGCCGACCGGACATGAATCACACCCTCAGTAGCGCTTAAACGGAACTCAACGTCATCAACAAAGCCAAAAAGAGGAACCGTAAAGGTTGACCAAAGGTACTCTTTACCTTCATCATGCACCGTTCCCCCCTGTTCTTTGATAACAATCTTTAACGTCGCCCAGACTTGTTCAGGAGAACCGGTGAAGGCTAAAGGTGCTATCTGGAACATCGGATTGGTGCTTTCACTGCTCACACAGTTCGGCGTTCCAGGACAAAGCCTCAGCATTCCGTTCACTAACTTCGGTTTTTCCTTGGGTTGCGGCCATAACGCAGAGAGTTGACTGGTAATCGCGCCTGCTGCTTCACTGAAAATATCCATAAGATTCCCTCCTTTTTGTTGAGACCAAAACCCGGTTATCCCCACTTATCCATCTATCCTCGATGCCAGCTCTTCAACCATCTTTTTATCAACAAGTTTGACCGTAATCTCCGGAATTTCACGCGAAATATTGACATGGAATACCGACACTGCAAACACATCACTCATTCGAACAATCGCTGTTAAATCCTTGATATATTTACTGATCCCGAAAAAGCTGAGGGGAAGGAGACACTTCACATGAAAGGGATTACTTAAAAAAACACCGTAAGGCTGCACTTTAAGCACTGTACCTGTAAACAGTTCGCCAATATCGGGTAAACGAACCGAAAACTCCTGATCACTGACTGCAAACGCACCCTCACGCGCTGGATCTCCCAGCCTCGACTGCTCAATACGCTCTTTCAGAACTGCAATATCACAATACGCTATACCCGGTTCGGCAAGCAGCTCCCTGGCGCTCAGCCCCTGGGTGGAATAAACGATAACCTCCTTACCCTTCGCTTTTAGAGCCCTGAGCAATGGAATAAAATCACTGTCTCCACTGAAAAGTATAAACGTGTCGTACTGATCAGCATCAATCAAAGCATCAACGACAAGTTCCACATCGAGATTGCCTTTCATGACAATCACTCCAGTTTCCTTATTGACGATTTTTTTGACCGATTTAGAGGTAATTCGAAAGCCATGTGCAGTCAGCACTCTGGTGAAAGCGGCATTTTCCTCCGAAACCGGTTCTGATGCCGGTACATAATAATTCGCCTGAACTGAAGCATAGCCCGACACGAAAAATGCCATCAATCGGGAAAAATCAATCTGCCACCCGAGGTGACGCTGGGTAAAAAACAGGTTTGCCCCATCAATAAAAACAGCCGCACGACCCATTTTTTTATTTCCCCTTATAATTAGCTATGCATCATGACCTTACCCTGAAAAGTAAACATCAGGCAGGCATTAACCATTCAATTCTCACCTGAAGAGATTGATTTCATCTCCAGCTCATGAACTGCCTTGCTGCATCAGTAACTCTTGATGCCAGATAGCCGGTAAAAGCCGGGGTACAATTGAGACAAGGGATTGATTTCGCCTGTATGACCGATGAAGAGTTCATAAGCTCTCCTGCCCTGTGAATGGTTTCATTGCCATCAGCAAAATATCCGCAGCCAAACAGATCTACCGCAACAGGGTTCTCTTCCTTAAACATCGCAGATACCTCCTCAAATGAAGGTCTGGTCCACTCTCCACCGACATTGTGATTGAGATAGACCGTTATGATCCTGCCATAAGGATTCCTTGTATCACCCATTAGAACTTCCTGCAGGCGCCCGGCAAACCTCATGGTTTCATCATAACCTGTATGGAAAAGAGGAGGGTCGCCCTTTGAGTCCCTAACCAGAGTCCCATGAAAAAGAAGCAGAAGAACTCTCTTTGCATCCTTTACAGCCGACCGCGTCCGACATTGAAGAGAACTCTGCTCAAATAAATAATCACAGTAGAGTGAGTATACCCTTTCATCACTCCAGAACCTGCTGATGACTTTTACTTTTCCAAGCTCTTCATTGTTTCGAGATGCTGCAAGATATGAGCATAGCTGACCACAGGAAAGAGTGTTGTCAATGGGCGACATGGAAACAATCACCTGCGCGTCGTACGGCCGTGTACGCTCAATAACGTGCTCAACATAGGGCGGGGAGGCTGAAAAAGCCGCATATACCTCGAAGTCGAATTGGGTTGCAGAGGGTAAATCGTCCAGAAGCTGCTGCAAAGCTCCAGCCTGGTCACGGGTAATTTGGTTATGCGGTGAACCCTCCCCGTTGGGGCGGAAACGAATGAGTTTTTTGAGGGATGAAGAAACTGCTATTGTCAATTGCAAAGCGCCGGGAATCGGCATCACCTGGGAGGCATGGCCAAGCGTTTGACGGGTCACCCGGT
>CAIXLG010000087.1 GCA_903920215.1 uncultured Chlorobiaceae bacterium | reverse complement strand
TTTGATGCAATCCATCCCTCACGAGGAAGCATCAGGCAGGTAATCTCGACGACCGGAGCGGTTGAACCCCAAAACCGTGTTAAAATCCAGTCATCGGTGGGAGGCAGAATCGAGGAAATTCTTGTCGAAGAGGGCCGGGTTGTCAAGAAAGGAGCCGTGCTTGCGATGCTCAGTTCAACCGAACGAGCAGCCCTGCTTGATGCTGCAAAGCTCAAGGGCAAAAGTGAAGAGAGCTACTGGAACAATGTGTATAAGAAAACAACAGTCCTTGCTCCTATGGACGGCCAGGTTATTGTGCGCAGTGTCGACCCCGGTCAGACCGTGACGGCGAGTGATTCACTTTTTGTGCTCTCGGATCATCTTATTGTCAAGGCTTTTGTTGACGAAACTGATATCGGGCGGGTGAAAATCGGGCAGAAAGCGCTTATCGGGCTTGACGCCTATCCTGACATTCGGGTAACCGGTGCTGTTGAGCATATCTACTATGAGTCACATCTGCAGAACAACGTCAACATCTATAATGTCGATATTATTCCCGACCGCATTCCTGATGTATTTCGTTCCGGCATGAGCGCCAATATCAAGATTATCGTACAGGAAAAGAAAGGAGCACTTCTCTTACCGATCAGCGCTGTGCAGAACAGAAACGGTAAAACCTTTGTGCGCCAGAAAAGTGATGATGCTGAAAAAGGACGGCGATACACCAAGGTGGAGACAGGATTGCAGGATGGCAGCAATATCGAGATCCTTGACGGGGTAACGGAGCAATCGGTTGTCCTGCTGCCCGATACCACCTTTGTGTTGCCGAAAAACAAAGCAGGTGCAAACCCGTTCTCGCCTCAACAGCCGCGTCGGTCGAAACCATGAGCAGTATGCTTGAGCTTATCGATGTTCACCGGACATATCTGATCGGTGAAAGCACCGTTAATGCGTTGCGCGGTGTTTCCCTGACGATAGAGCAGGGGGAGTTTGTGGCCATCATGGGAGCTTCCGGGTCAGGCAAATCCTCACTGCTGCAGATTCTCGGTCTTCTGGACAACCCCGACAAGGGCGAGTACCGGATTTTCGGCAACAATGTCAACACGATGACGGAGGATGAACAGGCCGGAGTGCGCAATAATGTTGCCGGGTTTGTGTTTCAGCAGTTTCATCTGCTCAAGCGGATGGACATTGTCGATAATGTCAGGCTTCCCTATATCTACAGCGGGTTGAAAGGAAACTTTCGCAAGGAGGCGATTGATCGGCTCAAGATGGTTGGGCTTGAGCATAGAATTGATCACACACCCAATCAGCTTTCAGGCGGTGAACAGCAGCGTGTTGCCATAGCAAGAGCACTGGTTCGTGATCCGCTGATCATTTTTGCCGATGAACCGACAGGCAATCTCGACACGAAGAATTCCGCCGAGATCATGAAGATCCTGCAGAGTCTTCATGCAGAGGGTAAAACCATCATCATGGTCACGCATGAAAATGAGATTGCTGAATATGCCGAGCGTGTTATTACCATGCGTGACGGTGTCATTCTTCATGATGAACGTAAACCCGGAAAGGAACCATCAATTGCCGGGGCAAAAGAGTTGGGCTTTGACATCCATGGCGCAACAAAGGGGTCGATGCTGCAGGATGGCCGGTTTATCGGCTTTATTGCACAAGCCTTTCAGTCAATTCTAGCCAACAAGATGCGCTCTTTTCTTTCCGTTCTCGGAATCCTGGTCGGCGTTGCGTCAGTCATTGCCATGATGGCCCTTGGCGAGGGAGCAAAAGCTTCAATGCAGGAACAGCTGAAATCGATGGGATCCAACATGCTCTCGATCAGGGCCGGATCGGCGAAAATCAGGGGAGCCTCCCAAGGGGCTGGTGCTGTTGCCCGCTTTACGTTTCCTGATGTGGAGGAGATCGCTTCGCTGCATTCGCTGGTAAAAAATGCCAGCGGTGTTGTCAACGGAATGGGACGAATCGTGTATGGCAACAAAAACTGGAGTTCAAGCCTGACCGGCGTAGGCTATGATTACGGTGCAATGCGTGCAGTGATTCCTTCGATCGGGCGATGGTTTACCCGCGAAGAGATTCAGACACGTGAAAAGGTGGCCATTATCGGAGTGACAGTTGTGAAAGAACTGTTCGGTACGACCAATCCGCTGGGCAAGACCATCAAGATTAACCGGATTAATTTTACGGTTATCGGTATTGCACCGGCGAAAGGATTTTCCGGACCGCAGGACGAGGATGATATTGTCATTATTCCGGTCAACACAGCGATGTACCGTGTGCTTGGCAAAAACTATCTCAGTGGTATTTTTGTCGAGGTCGCTTCGCCCAACCTGATTGAACAGACGAAAAGTGCGATCAGTGCACTGATCATCAAACGGCACCGGTTGAAAGAGGGTGACGACTCCTTCAATATCAGGGACATGACTGAAATCCAGCAGATGCTCAGCAGCACCACCCAGACCATGAGCCTTCTGCTTGGCTCCATTGCCGCCATTTCGCTGGTAGTTGGAGGCATAGGGATTATGAATA
>CAIXLG010000086.1 GCA_903920215.1 uncultured Chlorobiaceae bacterium | reverse complement strand
TCCCGGATCGGATTGCTGAACACTGATATCACTGAAGAGCTGGAGCTGCCAGAGGTATTGCAGAGCACCGGCGAGTTCGGGCCCCGGGATGGAAATCCGATCGTTCACTTTGAGGGGCAAACTGGCGGTTATTTCCTTTTCTTTCAGTGTTTCAAGGCCGGTGAAGGAGATTGCTGTAACGGTGTAGAGTTCCTTCTTGGCGTCGGTGCTTTGCGTCGCTGCTGCAGCACTCTGTTTACTGGCTTTGGCCGGTCTTGTTTTGGCTTCAACGGTATTTGCTATTGAGTTCAGGGCAAGAGCAAGCAAAACGAGGGTTATCAGCTTTCGCGTTTTTTTCATGGAATATCAGGGAGTAATCAGGTTAAAGCTTTTTTTTCTGGTAGATTATTATTCTGAACTTGTTCGCTTGTCAGTCCAAACCGTCGTTCCCTTTTTTGAAATTCAAGTATGGCATCATAGAGTTTCGGGCGGCGAAAGTCAGGCCAGTAGGTGTCGGTAAAGTAAATTTCGGAATATGCACTTTGCCAGAGCATAAAGTTACTGATTCTGAACTCTCCGCTTGTGCGGATCAGAAGTTCGGGATCAGGCATTGAGGCTGTAGAGAGGTGTGATGAGATCAGTTGCTCGTCAATAGATTCCGCATTGATCCGCCCTGCCTGTATATCAATGGCAACTGCCTTGCAAGCCTGTACAATATCCCATTGGCCACTGTAACTGAGAGCAATATTCAGAACAAGTTTATTGTTGTTCTTCGTCAGCTCCATGGTCTGCTGCATCGTTGATCGAACTTTATCCGGCAGTATATCCATTTCGCCTATGACATTAAGTCGGATATTGTTCTCGTGGAGTTTACGGGTTTCTCTGCCAATAACCTTGACAAGAAGCTGCATCAGAGCTGAAACCTCGTTTTTCGGCCGTTTCCAGTTTTCCGTTGAAAAGGTGAAAAGAGTGAGGTATTTGATACCGAGTTGTGCGCATGCTTCAACAATATCTCTGACTGAGTCCACACCCGCAACATGGCCTTGAATTCTTGTTTTGCCCTTCGACTTTGCCCATCGTCCGTTACCATCCATAATGACTGCTATATGGAGCGGGAGTGTACACGATGATTTAAGTTCAGCTTGTATTTGCTTATCAACAGTGGTATTGTCTGAGGAAAACCAGCGAGGATTAAAGGTCGATGAACGGTTCATTTTTGTGGTGAGTGCCATAAATCTTTTTTAACTCCTTATCGCTTGACAGGCAGTCATGAACAATATCATACCACACACTGATTTTCTCTGGAGCCTAAAATTGCTTGAATTGAATAATATGCAGTTATTTGCTATTATACAAACTTTACTCACAATGAGAGTCTGTAATGCGTTCAGGCATTTTTTTCTTGAAATTCATGAAATATCAGGCGCTGTGCCTTTTCTGTTAAAATAATTCACAATAGACGTGCAATTAAGTAGTTACGAGGATTTACGCTCCAGGTTACTCTCTAAAAAGATAACCTGTGAAGAGGTCGTACGTTTTTATCTGGAACGTATAGATCGCTATCAGGATGATAATATTTATATAACAGTCTTTCATGATCAGGCTCTGGAACGGGCCAGGAGCCTTGACCGGAAACTCTCTGCGGGGGAAAGCGTTGGAAGACTTTTCGGACTGCCGATGGCAATAAAGGATAATATTGCCATGAAAGGGGGACGGCTAACCTGTGCGTCGAAAATTCTTGGAAATTACGAAAGCGTCTATGATGCAACTGCTGTCATAAGGCTTGAGGAAGAAGACGCTATTTTTCTTGGAAAAACCAATATGGATGAGTTTGCCATGGGCAGCTCGAATGAAAATTCGGCATTTGGCAATGTTCCTAACCCTTTTGATAAAAACAGGGTACCTGGAGGCAGTTCGGGTGGTTCTGCTGCTGCTGTGGCCAATGGACTTGCCATGGTCTCTCTTGGTTCGGACACAGGAGGGTCAGTACGGCAGCCTGCAGGGTTCTGTGATATTGTGGGCCTGAAACCCACATACGGAAGGATTTCTCGATATGGGCTTGTGGCGTTTGCGTCATCATTTGACCAGATCGGCGTGCTTGCTCGAAACTGCGATGATGCTGCACTGGTGCTTGAGGTTATGGCTGGCAAGGATGGCCATGATGCAACCTCTTCGTATCATGCTGTTGCCGATTACTCTTCGGAAATGGCGAGTATTTCGGTTGAAGGATTGAAAATCGGTGTTCCAAAAGAGTATTTCCCCGACTCCCTTAATCCGGATGTTGCCCTTATGGTAAAGGGGAAGCTTCATGAACTGCGCGATCAGGGTGCTGAACTTGTCGATATACACCTTCCTGACAGTGAATATGCCATAGCGGCCTATTATATTCTTGTTACTGCTGAGGCCTCTTCCA
The DNA here is from genome assembly GCA_903920215.1 of uncultured Chlorobiaceae bacterium. Lineage (GTDB taxonomy): Bacteria > Bacteroidota > Chlorobiia > Chlorobiales > Chlorobiaceae > Chlorobium. Next base: position 5,211 of record CAIXLG010000086.1, on the reverse strand, counting down.
ACCTTGCGCGGTTTGATGGTGCCCGGTATGGGTTCCGTTCTGAACATTCGGAAGACCTTTCTTCCATGTATGTGAATTCGAGGAGTGAAGGGTTCGGTAAAGAGGTTAAGCGTAGAATTATGCTCGGCACGTATGTGCTTTCTGCCGGGTATTATGACACCTATTATAAAAAAGCGCAGCAGGTAAGAAGGGTATTTCAGGACAGGTATCGTGAAGCTCTTGAGAAGGTCGATGTCATAGCCGGTCCAACTTCACCGTTTCCACCCTTCGGTATTGGCGACAAGACAGAAAATCCACTGGAGATGTATCTTGCTGATGTGTTTACCGTTCCTGCAAGTATAGTCGGAATGCCGGCTGTGAGTGTGCCTCTTGGTTTTGACAGTCTCAATCTTCCTGTCGGAATGCACCTGATCTGTAATTTTTTTGAGGAAGGAAAGCTGCTTGGTATTGCAAAAAAAATGCAGCACTCTTTATAAAAGTCGAGGGGAGTCCATAACAACCATTATTAATCATAATATTCTTTACCATGAGTGTATTAGTAAACAAGGATACCCGTCTGCTTGTGCAGGGGATAACCGGAGCGGAAGGGACCTTTCATACTTCCCAGATTCTTGAATATGGAACCAATGTTGTTGCGGGAGTGACTCCCGGAAAAGGTGATATACTCTATCATGGCAACGAAAAAGACAAGTTCTGCCGGCCTGTCCCGGTGTTCAACACAGTAAGGGAAGCTGTGCAGAAAGCTGAAGCCAATGCAACTGTTATTTTCGTTCCTGCCTTTTTTGCCGCAGATGCCATTATGGAGGCTGCAGATGCCGGATTGAAGGTGATTATCTGTATTACCGAGGGTATTCCAGTGAACGATATGATGAGAGCGTATGCTTTTGTCAAGGAGAAGGGAGCAGTTCTTATCGGGCCGAACTGTCCTGGCGTTATTACACCGGGTGAGGCTAAAGTTGGTATTATGCCGGGCTTTATCCATAAAAAAGGCACAATCGGAGTTGTTTCCCGCAGCGGCACCCTGACCTATGAAGCTGTACATCAGTTGACGCAGGTCGGTCTTGGTCAGTCAACCTGCATCGGTATTGGAGGGGATCCGATTATCGGCACCCGCTTTATTGATGCTATCAAGCTCTTTGCTGAAGATGATGAAACCGAAGGGTTGATTATGATCGGTGAAATTGGCGGAAGCGCAGAGGAAGAGGCTGCAGAGTATATTCAAAAGTATTTCAAGAAGCCGGTTGTCGGATTTATTGCCGGTCGTACAGCGCCTCCCGGTCGCAGAATGGGTCATGCAGGAGCCATTGTATCCGGAGGCAAAGGAACTGCTGACGACAAGATAAAAGCAATGGAAGCCGCAGGCATTCACGTCGTCGACAGCCCTGCTGATCTGGGTGAAGCCATGATCAAGGCACTTGGCAGGTAATTTCCTCCGGCAGAGTCTGATCAGAATTCGTAGATAGTAAACGAAAAAGGCGCATGGAAATGCGCCTTTTTCGTTTGTAGTTCTCCGCTCGGACAGCCGACGGCGATGATTGCCTGAAGATTATAGTGTTTGGTATCGCAAAATGCGACACCATCCCGAAAGCATCTTGGAGACAAGAAATGATCGAAAACAAGCAAATGATTCCTGTTGATAAAATTCACAGTATGATTTTCACTCTTCGTCGTGTCCATGTGATGCTTGATAGTGACTTGGCACGAATTTATGACGTTGAAACCCGAGTGTTCAATCAGGCAGTAAAAAGAAATATTGAGCGCTTTCCTGATGCATTCCGATTTGAGTTGACTCCAGACGAGTATGATAACATGAGATCACAGATTGTGATCTCAAATGCTGACGATAACTCTTTAAGATCACAATCTGTGATCTTAAAAAAGGGCATGCGAGGACAGCATAGAAAATACCTTCCCTATGTCTTTACGGAACAGGGTGTTGCAATGCTTTCAGCCGTGATTAGAAGTGAAACGGCAGTCAAGGTGAGCATAAAAATCATCGATGCTTTTGTTGAGATGCGGCGTTTTATTCAGAACAATGCACAGATGTTTGCACGATTGGATTCTGTCGAACGACGTCAGATTACTTTTGAGTCCGACACCGAAAAGAATTTTGAAAAGGTTTTTGAAGCGCTGGAATCTCCAGAACCAGCCAAGCAGGGGATTTTTTATGATGGCCAAGTGCACGACGCCTATCATTTTGCCGCAGAGTTGATCCGCAAGGCAAAAAAATCATTGGTACTAATTGACAACTATGTGGATGATTCGGTGTTGACGTTACTCAGTAAACGATCTTCAGGTGTATCCTGCACGATTTACACAAAAGTTATTTCAAAACAGCTCGTGTTGGATATTGAAAAGCATAACCAGCAATTCCCGTTTGTCGTCATGAAATCTTTTCAAGAGGCTCATGACCGCTTTTTGATTATTGATGGATCCCAGATTTACCATATTGGCGCATCTCTCAAAGACTTAGGGAAAAAGTGGTTCGCTTTTTCACGATTTGAAACCGGGGCACTTGAGATGCTTAATAAGCTTGAAGGGAAAAATGATAATTAAACTGAAAATGCACTCGTCAAACCTCTCCTATGTGAATATTGCCAGCTTCGGCTTCTTTCAGAACAGCGATAATCTGTTCTTTGGTGAATCTATATTTGTACCTCCTTGGATGAGTTTATGAATCATTTTTTTTACATCCAAGTATTGAAGCTTTAGGGGGCTACCTCTCTATTTCATAAAGATTAAGCTGTTTTATAAAGAGTACAGGCTCTTAGCTCAGGAGCTTATGGTACAGGACACTTTGACTTGATGAATTCAAACATCGGCCGGAAAACCTCGAAACACTCAACGCCCAGAGTAGGGACAACGTCCTTCGCAAAGGATGTTTTTACCCTATCTGAACTGAAAACGATTTTACTACCTCCGACACAACTCTCAGTTTCATAATAACTCGCAGTGGCTGCATGGCCATAAAACAGGTGCTCAATTTCACAGCAGGAGTCGCCTCCAAAAGTTTCCTTTGTGACAGGATTTTTGATAACCTGCTTCTGAATGTCTGTATTAGATGGAATTGGTAACATGATGGCATAAGATTCACCACTGGCCCATTTCTTTATCATGCCCTGAAAAGGATCATTCCGAATTATAGAACCATTCAATCCGTTCCATTGGTCAAAGGCTTTATCGAAATCAAAAAGCCCAAAAACAGGAAGCCCACCCATTTCCGAGTGAATGCGTCTGTCAGTTAAAAGCTGAGTAATGTAAGTACTGGCGAAAGCATAAAAGGGAATGAACGGCATATCTTCATCGTACAAAACATTCCACGCTTGCTTAAGAATAATAGGATCGGTATGTCCCTCTGTGAACAATACCGGCTTGTTTTCAATCTGGATGGTATTGATGATACTCAGTAAATTCTCTTGTTCTGAGAGTCTTATAAGCTCTGTGCTAAGCTTCTTGATAGCAATACGTTTTTCGAGTTCATAACAGTTTACATGATTGTCCTTTATATCGAAGAACTTGATTTTTTTCTTGTCGTGAGGTATCAGAGTCACCGCACTATGACTGCTCATCAGAACATGATTATTTTGCGCAGCAATGTCGGTAATCTCAATGACCTGCTTCAAAAAATCGAACTGCCATTCGGGATGAAGGAAAGAATCCGGTTCATCCAAAAGTGTGATACAGTTACGATCCTTGAAAATCTCAATGATAGAGTAGATGTAAACTGATTGGAACTGGCCGTCACTGAAGTGTGAAATATTAGCCGCCATACCATTTTCAAGTGTCAACGGAATTGATATTTCCGCCAGCATTTCAAGGGTTTTAAGGTTATCAAACTGGCGGAATACTTTCGCTGGGTTTGCTTCAACCTTGGATTGAAACAATTCGGTATTCACTGGGATTCTATATGTATCAGTTTCGGAGTTGTATATATTGCCATGGTTAAACTCACCTTTGACACACGAAACTAATTTGTCAAGAAACACTCTGGTGATGCCTTCGGCACCCCAGTAATGGGTTTTCTGATCAAAATTTTCAATTTCAATTTTTTTGTCGGCAAACGAAGGACGTCGAAGTATCAGTTCAAATTCTGGAGCTATGGTTTTAATTCTCAATTTCTGAAGTATGAACTGACGCGCCTTGTTGTTCTGAGGCTGCAACAGCAATAACGCCAATAGCAATTCCTTGTATTCGGAACCGATCCCGATAAATCGTCGGCTTTCTTCGAGATCAGCTTTCTTGATACGCTTTCGAAAATCTTCTTCGTACTTCTTTACCAGTCTTTTTACCGTGTCATTGTGACCAGAATAATAAATAAGGACATTGTCAGGCAGAGTTTTTCGATCAATATTTTTTCGTTCCCGGCCATTAACCTTGAAATGCCCTGATGTCCAATCAATTTCGGTTTCTTTGTTGTTGATCTCAAAGTTCAAACAATAGTTGAAATCGAGCTTATCCTTCTCATCGTCGTACTCGTATAGATGACGAAAGATTTCAATCAGCGCCTCAAAAAGGTTCGACTTTCCTGTAGCGTTTTTGCCGACAAAGACATCGATAAAACTGCCGCCATCAAAAGTCAGAGAAAAGTCTCTGAGATTTTTGTAATGACTGTGCGCTGTAGAAAGCAGTGCAAGAGATGATGGTAGGTCCATCGCACTCGGCTTGCAGGAGCAGGGTGCAAACCACCGTAAGCGGCGTTGGTCAAAAGCTCTCGTCGTGAGCATTACGGAAAAGTCATCGTAAAGATGGCAGGTGTGAACCAAGGAAGACGAACACAAGTGAACTGTCGTAAACGTGTCGAAAGTAACAGATGACATCAAAACTGAGTAGAGTCATTGATTCAGGAAAAGTTTGGCGGAAACCTGTTTACTGGCCAAGCGGTGTCCGGCATAAAGGCAGCGTGATCTTGGTTTGGGCTCTTGCATTGAACTACAGGATCCTTCGTTGGCGATGCAAAGGGAAAGGCACAAGCGTAAAAAGCGAGGCTGATAATACCAATGCGCCATCAAGGGGCGGAGCGACTCATACGAGCAATGAAAGCATTGTAATGAGGCTGGAGCAAAGGAGTCGCGTCATCTGGTCATACAGTCATGTCAACTGTGCAAACAGAAGGAGCTTTTCTGTATGACAAAGCCGTATCAAATTTCCAAACATCTTGTCTGGGAAGCGTATCAAAGAGTAAAAGCAAACAAAGGTGCCGCCGGAGTTGAC
>CAIXLG010000085.1 GCA_903920215.1 uncultured Chlorobiaceae bacterium | reverse complement strand
CACACGGTCGCCGCGGCCTGAAACGCATGATTCTCGGCAGTGTTGCTGAGCATGTGATACGCCGCGCTCCCTGCCCGGTGCTTGTTGTCAAAGAGAATGAACACGAGTTTATCAAGTAAGTTGAGTCTACTTACCAGCAGAAAGCAACAAACTGAACACATTTTTTATTAACAATCAAAGAAAACTTTTATGGCACAAAATGTCAGAGACGTTTCCACTAATGAACAGGTGACCAGTACCAGGAGGGTTATCGCCGCTTCGTCGGTCGGTACACTCATCGAGTGGTATGACTTTTATATTTTCGGTACTCTTGCGAAAATTATTTCCGAACAGTTTTTTCCAAAAGACAACCCTACAGCTGCTCTGCTTGCCACACTTGCAACATTTGCCGCTGGTTTTGTTGTCCGACCCTTCGGAGCACTGTTCTTCGGGCGCCTTGGTGATCTTATCGGACGGAAGTACACGTTCCTTGTTACCCTTGTAATCATGGGCGGTTCCACCTTCGCCATCGGTCTTGTTCCTGGTTATAAAACCATTGGATTTGTCGCTCCGGCTATTGTTTTCCTTTTAAGACTGCTTCAGGGACTTGCTCTTGGAGGTGAGTACGGCGGCGCTGCAACCTATGTCGCTGAACACTCTCCTGCAGGAAAGCGGGGCTTCTGGACAAGCTTTATCCAGACAACGGCAACCTTAGGCCTCTTCCTCGCACTCGGCGTTATTCTTATTGTACGTCAGGCTGTTGGTGTTGAAACCTTCGGCGACTGGGGATGGCGCATTCCGTTCATTCTTTCATCATTACTTGTGGCAGTTTCTGTCTTCATCCGCTTGAGGATGTCGGAGTCTCCACTGTTTGTTAAAATGAAGAAGGAAGGCAAAACCTCCGCTAACCCCCTGGCAGAGAGCTTCAAACAAAAAGGCAACCTGAAGATGGTGCTGATTGCACTTTTGGGCGCAACAGCCGGTCAGGGTGTTGTATGGTATACCGGGCAGTTCTATGCACTTTCTTTCCTTCAGAACGCCTGTAACGTAGAGTTTGTACAGAGCAACTTTATCATCTCGATAGCCTTGCTTATCGGCACACCATTCTTTATTGTTTTCGGCTCGCTTTCCGATAAAATCGGACGCAAGTACATCATGATGGCCGGTATGCTTATCGCTATTATCGCTTATCGTCCTATCTACTCCATCATGTACAACGATGCCAACCTCAAGAATAAAGTTGAGATTGTTGAGAAAAAGGTGGTAACGGTAAAAAATGCGGTTAAAGGTGCCGACTCCCTGATCACGACCATCACAACTAAAGCGTTTACTGATGGAACAACTTACAAGGAAACAGTAAAAGCAAAGTTTCCGGTTGATCCAGCTCTTAAAGCTGCTCTGCCTAAAGAGAAGTTGAAACCTGAAACCAAGAAAGAAGTAACCCTTTCTCAAGACCTATACTACAAAATGATCGGTCTTGTTCTAATTCAGGTGATTTTTGTCACCATGGTTTATGGACCGATTGCTGCATTCCTGGTTGAAATTTTCCCTACCCGTATCCGCTACACGTCGATGTCTTTACCTTACCACATCGGTAACGGCGTCTTCGGTGGTCTGGTGCCGCTTATTTCAACCCGTCTTGTTGAAGCATCCCGTCCGGGCCCAGGCCTGCCACCTGCTGATCCGCTTGCTGGTCTCTGGTACCCGATATTGATTGCCGGTGTAAGTTTTGTCATCGGATCACTCTACATATCCAACAAGACCAACAACATGGACGTCGAGTAACCAAGAACCTTTTAAATCAATTTGAATTATGTCAGCAATAAAAAGGATTTTCGGACTTCTCTGGGCACTCATGGGTGTAGGGATAGTTCCGTTGGTAATAAAGCAGGCAATGAAGGAGATCGCAGCAAAACCCAGTGAAGAGAACTGGATTTTCTGGTCTATTGTTATTGTCGTACTTATGCCAATTATCGCATTCAGTCTTATAACCTTCGGGGTGTTTGCACTGAAAGGCGAATACGATACCCTTGAAGACAGTTAAAGACCTTCTACCTGTTCTTTATTTTAAAGGGAAAGCCGCATGGTTTATGCGGCTTTCCCTTTTTTTGTGTATTGTTTTTCGGTACCCTAAAGAATATGTACGTAACTAATCCAATTGCAATCACCGATGGATAATCAGAATGCTCTCTCACCACATCGGGGATTTAAAAAAGCTCTTGATGAAAAACTTGCTACACTGCCCACAAATCCCGGGATTTATCAATTCAGGAACGCTACGGGAAAAATTATCTATGTCGGCAAGGCAAAAAACCTTCGGAACCGGGTTCGATCATATTTCAGAAATCAGCAGCAGCACTATGGTAAAACACTGGTACTGGTCTCTCACATAACCGATTTTGAAGTCATTATAACCTCTTCGGAGGTTGAAGCACTGATATTAGAGAATAATCTGATCAAGGAGCTGAAACCACGTTACAATGTGAACCTGAAGGATGACAAAACCTATCCTTATCTGGTTATCACCAATGAGCCTTTCCCCCGGATATTCTTTACCCGCCAATTGAAAAAAGATGGTTCCACATGGTTCGGCCCATATACGGAAGCCCGTCAACTTCGCTTGATTCTTGATCTTATCGGCTCGATATTCCCTTTACGGAGCTGTAAATACCGTCTCAGTGAGGAAAATATTGCATCAAAAAAATACAAGGTCTGCCTCGACTACCACATCCATAAATGCAAAGGGCCGTGCGAAGGACTTGTGCCTGAAGAGGAGTATCTCAATATGATCAATGAGATAAAACGACTGCTGAAAGGTAAAACCTCAAGCATGATACGCTCACTCACTGACACAATGCAGACACTGGCCCGAGAACTGAAGTTCGAACAGGCCGCTGAAATAAAAGCACAGCTCGACAGTTTGAAGCGTTATGCTGAGCGGCAGAAAATGGTAGCGGGAGATGGCCTGGACAGAGATGTGTTTGCTGTTGCAGCATCGGAAAATGAAGGGTGCGGAGTGGTATTTAAAATACGTGAGGGAAAACTGCTTGGTTCACAGCATATGTACATGAGTAATACCCATGGGGAAACAGACGGCGAACTGCAGGCAAGATTGGTAGAAAAATACTATCTGGAAACCCTTGAGCTGATTCCTGATGAAATCCTTCTGCAGAAAGAGCTTGCCGTTGATGAAGAGGATGCTTTGAGAGCCTTTATCGTGGAAAAACTAAAAGAGGAAAATCAAGAAAAAAAGAATATCAGGTTCCTTGTACCTCAAATCGGAGAAAAAGCGCATCTGGTGGAAATGTGCCGACAAAACGCGCGACACCACTTGGAGGAGTACCTTATCCAGAAACAGAAACGGGGCGAGATAGCCCGCGAGCACCATGGTGTTAGCGCTCTCAAGCAGTTGCTGCACCTGCCCAAAATCCCTCAGCGAATTGAGTGTTTTGATAATTCTCATCTTCAAGGGACAGATTACGTAAGTTCAATGGTTTGTTTTGAGAAAGGAAAGCCAAAAAAATCTGATTATAGAAAATTTAAACTCCATACGTTTGCGGGGTCAGATGATTATGCTGCCATGAATGAAGTAATTCTACGCCGTTTCGGCGGCTCACTTTCAAAAGAGCTTCCCCTTCCTGATCTTATTGTAGTTGACGGAGGAAAAGGTCAGGTAAACACTGCTTTTCATACCCTGAATACTCTTGGTTTATCGATTTCCGTTATTGGCTTGGCAAAACGTATTGAAGAAATTTTTTTACCTGAAACCCCAGACACATTTAACCTGCCGAAAACTTCTCCTGCGCTGAAACTGCTCCAGCAGCTTCGCGATGAAGCCCACCGATTTGCCATTACCTATCACAGGAAACTGAGAACAAAGAGAACCTTGCAGACTGAACTCACGACGATTGCAGGAGTTGGAGAAAAAACAGCATTCAGACTGCTCCAACACTTCGGTTCTGTTGACAGCATCTCACAAGCCACAATCGAAGAACTCCACGCTGTATCAGGAGCTAAAATTGCCGAAGCTGTATTCCGTTTTTATAGACCATGAATGGTTATGCTCCTCCTATTGCCAAGCTGTCAGAATGTTTTCTTAATAAAATTCTGTTATATTTATGGAGTGAGAATATGACCGCCGGTAGAGAAACTCTTTACGATTGTTTATGAACGCACCTGATTTTTTTGACGATAATTACTCTAACCCGACAGGGTCGTCAGGAAAAGAACAGCCTGACCTTGAGGGGCTTGATTCCATGTTTGATTCGGATGAACTTCTTGACCGGGTCAACCAATATAACGAGGATGGCTTTCTGCTTGAGGCGCTGGCAGTAGCTCACCGTCTTGAAGATATTGCGCCATTCAACACAGAAACCTGGTTTCATCTGGGCAACTGCCTGACTCTGAACGGCTGCTTTGATGATGCTCTTAAAGCGTTTCAGAAAGCAGTGGTATTCAGTCCCTCAGACAGCGAAATGAGACTGAATCTTGCGCTGGCATACTTTAACACCGGCAATCTTGATGAGGCACTTGATGAGCTCAGTGAGGTAATTGTAGACTCCTCTATTGAAAAGGAGTTCCATTACTATCAGGGAATAATTCTGCAGAGACTTGAACGTTTCATTGAGGCTGAATCAAATTTTGAACGTTCCCTGGAAATTGATCAAGATTTTGCGGATGCATGGTATGAACTTGCCTATTGCAAAGACATTCTTGGTAATCTTGATGCAAGCACATCCTGTTACCGGAAAACCCTTGATCAAGATCCATATAATATTAATGCATGGTACAATAATGGTCTTGTACTGAGCAAAATGAAGCGCTATGATGAGGCGCTTGACTCATACGATATGGCCTTGGCTATTTCTGATGATTTCAGTTCAGCCTGGTATAACAGGGCAAACGTCCTTGCCATTACAGGGCGTATTGAGGAAGCTGCTGAAAGCTACTTGAAAACTCTGGAGTATGAACCGGAGGATATGAATGCGCTTTATAATCTCGGTATAGCTTATGAAGAACTTGAGGAGTATGGCGAAGCTATACATTGCTACAGCCGCTGTATAGAGGGCAACGATGATTTTGCTGATGCCTGGTTTGCTCTTGCATGCTGCCATGAAGCTCTCGAAGAGTATGAAGAGGCATATACCGCAACCGAGGAGGCTCTGAAAACAGTACCGGACAGTATTGAGTTTCTTTTACTTAAAGCGGAGATTGCCTACAATCTCAATCATCTGGAAAACTCCATTGCGACCTATCGTGAAATTATAAAGCTTGATGCTGAAAGTCCACAGATATGGGTCGATTTTGCCATTGTTCTTAGAGAGGCTGGTCAGATAAATGAGTCTATCGATGCGCTCCAGCAATCTCTCAAGTTGCAGCCTCTTTCTGCCGATGCTCATTTTGAAATTGCAGCGGCATATTTTGCTATGGGCGACAAACTCAGTACACTGAAAGCATTAAGCAAAGCGTTCAAGATTGATCCGGATAAGAAACAGCTTTTTCAAAGCACTTTTCCAGAACTTTATCAGCAGGATTCGGTCAGGCTGATGCTCGGTATTTCATGATCATATAGCGACTGCGGAACCCCTGCATGACGAAAGCAATAAAAATACTCGGTCTTATCGGCCGTGCAGTGGATTATTCATACTCCCCTCTTATCCATAATACGGCATGCGAAATGCTAGGCATGCCCTATTATTATACCGTTTTTAACATTGCAGATCCGGATTTGATACCTGACGCCCTTCGTGGAGCAAGAGCGCTCGGCATTGCCGGATTTAATGTTACCATCCCCTACAAAAAAATCGTCGTCCCTTTCCTTGATGAACTTTCAGAGGAAGCATCATCGATACAGGCAGTCAATACCATTGTTAATCAAAATGGCAGACTTACAGGGTATAACACTGATATTTCAGGTTTTGCCTCACCTCTCCTCGGCTATAAAGAACGCATAACGGGTACAACAGTCTGTATTTTCGGTGGGGGCGGAGCAGCCTTGGCGGCAATCGAGGCATTTAAACAATTTTTTTCACCAAAAGAGATTCTACTCTTTGTCCGTGACCCCAAAAAAGCCCGGCATCTCCTCAATGAAACCGGCTATGAAACAGCTTCTCCTGTGACAATAGTCAGGTCTGATGAACTTAAAAAAATCAGGGAGTGCAGTGTTATCGTCAACGCCACCCCAATCGGAACCAGAGGTCGGGACAAGGAGGGCATTACAAGCATTATTCCTCTTGACAGCGAGTTGATCAATGAGACCCAGATTGTTTATGACATGGTATACAACCCTCTTGATACCCCTCTTTTGCATGCAGCTCAGCGGGCAGGTGCTACAACCATTTCAGGAATTGAAATGCTGATCGGCCAGGCTGAACGTTCATTTACTCTCTGGACCGGAATGCAGATGCCGGTATCTGCGGTAAGAAAGGCTCTTCTTCATGAAATTCAACAGAACACTGCAAAGTGACATCTTGCCTTCATAACAATAAACATGCTTATCAGTCGAACACATGAAATTGTTTTTCACCCTTATTCTTCTCGTTGTCGCCGCTGATCAACTGACAAAAAAACTTGCCATCAGGGCTCTCAGGGATGCAGCACAAAGTATTTCCATAATTCCTGACCTGCTTTCACTGACGTATACTGAAAACAAAGGCGTGGCATTCGGGATGGAATTCGCCTCGCCAGCAGTCCTCCTTATCCTGACAGGACTTATTACTGTCGGTGTTCTTCTTTATGTTATCTTTTCAAAAAACCGGACAACTTTTTTTCTTCTCCCTTTTGCTCTCATTGTCGGCGGCGGGATTGGAAATATGATTGACCGGGTGATCATAGGTCGGGTTGTTGATTTCATTTATTTCGACCTCTATCACGGGAAAATTTTTGGTACCTATCTCTCATTATGGCCTATTTTCAATGTAGCTGACTCAGCTATTTCGATCGGCGCCTGCATGCTGATCCTTTTTCATAACAAGATCTTTCCTGAGAGTATTCCAACAGAGAAAAACAATGTTCGTTGATGTTCACTGTCACCTGTCATTCCCCGAGTTTGACCATGACCGGGAAAAAGTTATTGAGCGATTGACTGAAGAGCAAGTTACGGTGCTTATTGATCCGGGCATTAACGTGCCTACCAGCAAAAAATCAATCGAACTTGCCAGAGAGTACGATTTTATTTTTGCCAATGTCGGTCTTCACCCTCACGAGGCCTCATCTCACGTTAAAGAGAGCATTTTTGAAGAACTTGAGGCTCTTGCAAAGTCACCGAAAGTTGTCGCAATCGGCGAAATAGGACTCGACTACCACTACCCTGACTATAATCGGCAGGCACAGCAGGATGCGTTCCGCCAGATGCTGAGAGTTGCGCGCACTCTTGATATGGCGGTAGTTATCCATTGCCGTGATGCCTGGGAAGATATGCTGCAGATACTTACTGAAGAGAGCCATTCAGCCATGCGCGGAGTGATGCACTGCTTTTCCGGAGATAGCGGTATAGCAAAAGAGTGCATCAGAAAAGGGTTCAAGCTCTCCATACCCGGTACGGTAACCTACAAAAACTCTCAGCTGCCGGAGGTTATCAGAAATGTTTCACTTGCTGATCTTCTCACGGAAACTGACGCACCTTACCTTTCACCTGTACCCTTCAGGGGAAAAAGAAACGAGCCCTCCTTTGTTCCCCTGGTCACTGCTAACATAGCTCTTATCAGGGGGATACCGATACCGGAAGCAGCGAAAGGCATTGCACAGAATACCTTTGAATTGTTTAGATTATCAGCACCATAACGCCTTGGGATGTTTGCTAAGCATCGCTACGCAATTATTTTGAAATTCAGGCAAACTTGCTTAGGTTTGAGGCCGGAATACCGGGAAAGAAGCTTCCGGTAACCCACAACAGATTAGAGCAACCAGAAAATAAATTATGAAAGAAATAGAATCAGGCTCCCCCGTTCAACAACTTGCGAAACCATCGGCAGAGGACAATTTGCTCTATGTTGCCATTAAATATAAAGCCGTCATTATTGCTGCCATTGTATTGCTCCTGTGTACCGGTGGAGGAATATTCTTCTGGATGCAGCATCAGAAAACCAGTGAAGAGGAGGCTGCACTGCAACTGTCAAGGGTAGCTCCATTTCTTGACCGCGGAGAGTATAAAACTGCTATTAATGGAGCAGGAAAAGTTCCAGGACTGAAAAAGATTTCCGATGACTATAGTGGCACTCCAAGCGGAAATATGGCGACGTTACTGCTTGCCAATGCCTATTATTCCATCAAGGATTTTGATTCTGCCTTAAAGGTCTTTAAAGCAGTTTCGATTGAAAACAAGGATCTTGCCGCTGCCGCTTTGGCAGGCACCGCAGACTCATACGTCGGTAAAAATCAGTTGGGCCTTGCCGCAGAGTCTTACCAGGAAGCTTCAAAAAAAGCTGAAAACACGGTGCTCAAAGCACAATATCTTGATCATGCCGCCGACAGTTACCAAGCGCTGAACCAGCTTCAAAAAGCATCCGAGCTTTATACCAAAATTGTTGCCGACTACCCAGGTTCAACCGGTGCAGCTTTGGCACAGCGATCTCTTTGGAAAATTTCCGGACAACTGAAATAACATTCTGTAACTCTTTGTATTTGCTCATCCCATCAGGTTAAAACAAGCTTATTATGCCAGAACAGTTCATTATCAAAACAAATCTTGGTGACATTGCCATCTCTCTTTATGACGACACTCCCCTGCACCGGGATAACTTTGCCAAACTTGTTGCCGAAAACTACTACGATGGCATTCGGTTTCACCGAGTTATCGAGGGATTCATGATCCAGACGGGGGATCCTCTGTCGAGACATGAGGAAAAGCGCTCACTGCATGGCACCGGCGGACCCTCTACCCGTATACCTGCAGAGATAAAGCATCCGAACAAAAAGGGGACGCTTGCTGCTGCAAGGGACAACAACCCGCAGAAAGCCTCATCAGGCAGTCAGTTCTATATTAATCACAACGACAATGGCTTTCTGGACGGTCAGTATACAGTATTCGGCGTGGTTGAGTCAGGAATGGATATTGTGGAACAAGTTGCGGCAGTCAAGACCGATCCAAACGACAACCCTCTTGTACCTGTCATTATAACCACCATTGTACCTGTTGTAAAGTCATAAAGGCCAAACCATGGCAAGCATTGCTGTCAACATTCAGGATATTCACGATCAGATAACATCTGCCTGCCTCTCGGCAGGCAGAGAGCCTGAATCGGTTCGCCTGATTGCTGTTTCCAAAACCAAGCCGGCATCGATGATTAAAGAGGCTTTTCTGGCAGGGCAGATCGCATTTGGAGAGAGCTATGTTCAGGAGTTTCTTGACAAATATCAGGATCCCATACTCGAAAAAATTCCTGTCGAATGGCATTTTATTGGCCATCTGCAATCAAACAAGGTGCGCTTTATTATCGATAAAGTCAGCCTTGTTCACGGTATCGACAGGCTGTCAACGGCTGAAGAGCTTTCAAAACGGTCAGTTCAGCACAATCTGCAGGTTGATTATCTTCTTGAAGTCAACACTTCCGGAGAGACTTCAAAGTACGGCATGCAGCATGATGAGGTTCTGGCATCAGCAGAACGCCTTTTTCGCATGCCGAACATCATTCTTCGTGGTCTCATGACCATAGCCTCTCCAGAGACCGCAAGAGCACGTCAGGAGTTCCGTAATCTTCGCCTGCTGCTGGAAGATTTAAAAAAGATATCTCCTGATCCACTGAAGCTTACTGAACTTTCCATGGGCATGAGTGGTGATTTTGAAGAGGCTATTCATGAAGGTGCAACCATGATCCGTGTTGGATCAGCAATTTTCGGCTGGCGATGAATGATACGGCCTCGACTGTGACGCATCCATACCTGCATATAGCTCTGAATGCGGACAATATCATTTACATAATAACCTTTAACGCTTGTCATTAACCTATAAAAACACCGTATCATGATCTCACAACAGGCAAAAATCCAGGAAGCAGTCGCCTTTATCAAAAAAAAAACAGCGGGTGAATACCCGATAGGAATTGTTTTAGGAACAGGCCTTGGGGGGCTGGCGAAAGAGATTGAGATCGAGTTATCACTCGACTACGGCGATATCCCGAACTTCCCTGTCTCTACAGTGGAAACCCACCACGGCAAGCTGATTTTCGGAACACTTGCCGGAAAAAAAGTTGTTGCAATGCAAGGTCGCTTTCATTTTTATGAGGGCTACTCGATGCATCAGATTGTTTTTCCGATAAGGGTCATGAAGTATCTTGGCGTTAAAACCCTCGGCATCACCAATGCGTGTGGCGGGCTTAACCCCTCGTACAGAAAAGGCGATATCATGCTGATCGACGACCATATCAACCTGCTTGGAGGAAATCCCCTGATCGGACCGAACGACCCTCAAATCGGATCGCGCTTCCCTGACCTTTGCGCCCCTTACTCGCCCCGTATCCTTGAGATTGCTGAAAAGGCGGCTCTTGATCACAAAATAAAGCTTCAGCGAGGTGTCTATATTGCTCTTTCAGGACCATGTCTTGAAACAAGGGCAGAATACCGCATGCTTAGAACCCTTGGAGCAGATGTGGTAGGCATGTCTACGGTTCCTGAAGTTATTGCTGCAGTGCATCAGGGAACAGAAGTTTTCGGCATGTCCATCATTACCGATGAATGCTTCCCTGACAACCTCAAAGCTGTCAGTATTGAAGAGATCATTGAAGTATCAAATCATGCAGAACCAAAAATGACCACAATATTCAAAGCAGTTGTTGCTAACCTTTAACCTCCATAAAAAAGTATGATAGACGCCATTTCATTCAATGACAAGACCCTTCGCTATCTTGACCAGCGTTATCTGCCTCTGAGAGAGGAATATGTCTCAACCAGAAGCCATCAGGAGGCCATAGAGGCGATTAAAACACTTGCTGTTCGTGGCGCGCCACTTATCGGAGTTGCTGCCGCATATACGGTCATACTCGGCATCAACAGCTTCAAGGGAAGCAAAGAGGAGTTCCCTGATTTTTTTGGAACGCTCATCGCTGACGTCGAAGCCTCGCGCCCCACAGCGGTCAATCTGTTTTTTGCAACTGCCCGCCTGAAAAAGGTCTATGACGACCATTTTCAGAACGATACTATCGAAGCTCTTTTTGCAAAAATGATGGAAGCTGCCCGTAAAATCCATGATGATGAAATCGCAAATTGCGATGCCATGTCTCGGCACGGTGTTGAACTGATCAAGAGTGACCTTGCTGAAATTCTTAAAACACGTAAACTCAACGTACTGACCCACTGCAACACCGGCACCCTTGCAACCGGAGGTTCAGGCACTGCACTCGGCGTTATCAAGCTTGCGTGGCAGGAAGGATTGATTGAAAGAGTCATTACTGCGGAGAGCCGACCGCTCTTGCAGGGACTTCGTCTTACAGCATGGGAACTTGAGCAGGAAAAAATTCCGTTTATCTCAATATCCGATTCATCATCAGCATTTCTGATGCAGAGAGGAATGATTGATTTCGGCATCGTGGGTGCTGACAGAATTGCAGCAAACGGAGACACAGCAAACAAAATCGGTACCTGTGCTCATGCTATCAGCGCCTGGCATCACAATCTTCCGTTCTACATTGCCGCTCCGGTATCCACAATAGATATCACCCTCACGGATGGAACACAGATTCCGATTGAAGAGCGTAACGCTGACGAACTGAGAACGATTTTCGGAACCCAGGTAGCTACTCCGACCACTCCGGTACTCAACTATGCCTTTGATGTCACTCCGGGAAAATACCTCAGAGGTATCATAACTGATAAAAAGGCGGTTGTAGGAAACTATGATAGTGAACTGAAACTGATTGTGTAAATGCTCTAATTGAGAGAAAAAGAAACTTTTCTGATCAATGCAAATTCTTAAAACCGGGTGTTCTGTGCCCGGTTTTTTTATTCCTGTCAGGATTAAGTTGTATATTATACATGTTCTTTATATATGGCTA
Organism: uncultured Chlorobiaceae bacterium; assembly: GCA_903920215.1. Lineage (GTDB taxonomy): Bacteria > Bacteroidota > Chlorobiia > Chlorobiales > Chlorobiaceae > Chlorobium. The sequence goes on along the minus strand of CAIXLG010000085.1, from coordinate 2,442 downwards.
CAGGAAAAACGCATTCCATTTTTTTAGTCCTAAAAAAATCTGGAGGATGGCATGAGCGGAACAAGTCCCGAAAAATACAATTTTACAATTGTTCGCGGTTTTGCTTTTTCTGCACTTTTCTGGCTGATAATTGGTCTCATTGTCGGCCTCTGGATTGCCTTTGAAATGTTCAATCCAGCACTGAATCTTACCCCATGGCTCAGTTTTGGACGTCTTCGAGTAGTTCATACTAACGGTCTAGGACTCGGTTTCGGGCTCGCAGGTATTTTTGCAACATCCTATTATATTCTCCAGCGACTGACCAGGGTGCCACTCCCCTTTCCCCGCCTCGCTCAAGCTCATCTCTATCTCTTCAATACAGTGATAGCCTTAGGGGCATTGAGTCTCTTTGCCGGAATGAATACAACAAAAGAGTATGCCGAACTTGAATGGCCTCTGGATATAGGCGTCGTCGTTCTCTGGGTCATGTTTGCCGTCAATGTCTTTGGTACACTGATCAAACGCCGCGAAAATCAGATGTATGTCTCCCTGTGGTACATTATCGCCATGACCGTCACCATTGCCATCCTCTACATTGTCAACAACCTTGAAATTCCCGTAACCCTCTTCAAGTCATACACCATATACGCAGGAGTAAACGATGCCAATGTGGAGTGGTGGTACGGCCACAATATCGTGGGGTTCATCTTTACAGTGCCGATACTGGCGATGTTCTACTATTTCCTTCCAAAATCCACAGGGCTTCCCATATACAGCCATCGGCTCTCCATCGTCTCGTTCTGGGCATTGATCTTTGCCTATCTCTGGACAGGCGCCCATCACCTTATGCTCACACCCCTGCCGGAATGGATTCAGACCGTTGCCATAGCCTTCAGTATTTTTCTGATCGCTCCCTCATGGGGTTCGGTGGTCAATGGCTATTACACCCTGCGGGGAAACTGGGACCAGATGCGCACCAATTATCTTGCCAAATTCTTTATTCTGGGCATTACCTTTTACGGTCTTCAGACCCTCCAGGGGCCATTGCAGGGACTGAGAACCCTGAATGCCTTCTTTCACTACACCGACTGGGTCATCGGACATGTGCACATGGGCACGATGGGATGGGTGACCATGATTATTTCGGCATCGTTCTACTATATGATTCCGCGCATTACCGAGACTGAGCTCTACAGTATCAAACTTGCAAACACGCATTTCTGGCTTATCCTGGTAGGGCAGCTCACCTGGACGATCACGATGTGGGTAGCAGGAATCCAGCAGGGAGCCATGTGGAAGGCTACCAACCCGGATGGATCGCTGATGTACAATTTTCTTGATACCCTTACCTCTCTGTACCCCTATTACCGGTTGCGGTTTGCCGCCGGGGTGATCTATTTTTTCGGCATACTGGTTTTTGCATGGAATCTGATTATGACAGTCCGCCAGAAACCTCAACCGAATGAGGCATAAACAACAATTCAACAAACAGGAGCTACAATCATGGGGATCACTTCCAAACCGGTTGTTTTTGCTGTCCTTTCAGCCGTTGTTATCCTTATAGGCACCATCGTAACAGTCTTTGTTCCTCTTTTCATGCCCTCGACACAACCGGTCAGCACCTTTGTAAAACCCTATACCGCGGTTGAACAGGAAGGACGCGACATTTATATGCGCGAGGGGTGCAACAACTGCCACACCCAGACCGTAAGACCGCTGAGAACAGAAGTGCTTCGTTATGGAGAGTACTCCAAAGCCGAGGAGTTTGCCTATGACAGGCCCTTCCTCTGGGGCTCCCGCCGCACAGGACCCGATCTGAACAGGATTGGGGGTAAGTATCCCGATTCCTGGCACTACAAGCACATGCAGAGCCCGCAAGGGATGTTTGAAAAATCCAACATGCCCCCTTACGGCTGGCTTGCGAAAAACCGACTCGATACCACATACTCATACAAAAAGACATCCATTCTTGGCTATGGCTATTCGAAGAACGATGTCCGGCAGCAGATCAGCCAATACAAAGAAACAGTGACCAATATCGCCTATCCTTCAAAAGAGAGCCGTGACCAGGTAACACCTCAGGAGCTGCGCAAGGAACTCACGGAGATGGACGCCATCATTGCCTACCTGCAGAAGCTGGGCAGAGATGTCAAAAAACTGGAGGCGACAAAATGACTTTTTCCGGAGTAGCATATTTCATTTTCACCCTCCTTCTCGCCGCTGTTTTTGCGGGAATAATTCTCTATTACTACAACCCGAAAAGAAAGCAGGAGATCGAGAAACCAAAGCACAGAATGCTTGATGATGACGACAATTGAAAACCCGCAGAGTACACAAATAGATCAACAAAAGGAGAGCTGCCATGCATGAGACCCCAGAACCCCAGGATGGCCATAACAAAATCCCCAAAGGATGGCTGCTGTTTTTTTTCGGATGCATTATCTTTCTTGTTGGCTATATCGT
>CAIXLG010000084.1 GCA_903920215.1 uncultured Chlorobiaceae bacterium | reverse complement strand
GGTTGTGTGATCCGTTCATTCGTTCACGCTTGATTTTTCCGGAGGCAGTGGTTTTGAACCGTTTGCATGCTCCGCGGTGTGATTTCATTTTAGGCATGATCGTCCTTGATTGTTTTATATAAAAATGGTCAAATTTTCTTGCTTACTCAGCAGGTTCTACCTGCTCTGCCGGTTTTGCCGGCTTTGCTGGTTCAGTCGACAGCGGAGCGCTTGTTCTTGCTTTAATACGTTCGTAAGCATCTATTTTTTTCTTGTCAGGCTCAAAATACACGAACAACTTTTTTCCCTCGAATTTAGGGTCGCCGTCACGATTACTGACAATGCTGAGGCGCTCGGTCAAGCGTTCAGCCAGTTCCAGCCCTTTATCTTTATAGATGATTGAACGGCCCAGAAAGACAATAGTTGCCCGTACCCTGTTTCCCTTGCGCAGAAATTCCTCAAGATGAGCACTTTTGAAATCAAAATCGTGCTTGTCGGTGTTCGGATGAAACCGCAACTCCTTGAGGGTGGTTGTTTTCTGTTTTTTCTTGAGATCCTTGTCCCTCTTGTCCATTTTATAGAGAAGCCTGCCGAGGTTGTCAAATTTGCAAACCGGCGGTTCGGCATTCGGCTGTACTTCGATAAGGTCTTGATTCCGCTCTTCGGCTACACGCTTTGCATCAATGGTTTTCATCACCTCCTGTGTTCCGTCCGGAAAAATAATTCGAACTTCAGGAACACGGATCTGTTCATTGACCCGATAGGTAAGTTTGGGCTTTTGAGTCGTAACCTTCTGTTTCTTCATGCGTTCAGGTTTGTTTTAGATAATCAGGTTCTTCCGGTAATCTCTTTCAGGAGCTTTTCGATAAGTCCGCTTACGCTGAAGCGCCCTTCATCACCGATGCGATGACGGCGCAGCGAAACCTCGCCGCTTTCCTGCTCTTTCTGCCCTATAACGATCATACAGGGTACCTTGTTTATTTCGGCATCGCGTATTTTTTTTCCGATTTTTTCACTTCTGGTGTCAAGCTCGGAACGGATGCCTGCCGCCTGAAGGGACTGGTGTACGGTTTTTGCATAGTCGTGAACATCTTCGGCGATCGGCAGCACAACAGTTTGGAGCGGTGCAAGCCAAAGCGGGAAATTGCCGGCGGTATGCTCAATCAGGACACCGATAAACCGCTCCATGGAGCCGAAAGGTGCCCGGTGAATAACAACCGGACGATGTTTCTGTCCATCGCTTCCGATATAGGTGAGATCAAACCGCTCAGGCATGACATAGTCAACCTGTACAGTACCGAGCTGCCATTTTCGTCCAAGAGCATCGCGTACGATAAAGTCTATCTTCGGGCCGTAGAAGCTTGCTTCGCCGATACCGATAAAGTATTCAATGCCCATACGGTCGGCGGCCTCTTTGACATCTTTTTCCGCCTGTTCCCATACCTCTTCTGTTCCGCCGTATTTTGCCTGATTTGCCGGATCATGCATGGAGAGGCGCGTGTGAACGTCTGAAAAACCAAGCGTTCCAAAAACAAACTGTGTCAGGTCGATAGCGTTGCAGATTTCGTCGACAAGCTGGTCGGGACGGCAGTAAATGTGCGAGTCATCCTGGGTGAAGCCACGGGCGCGCACCAGACCGTTGAGTTCTCCTGACTGCTCGTGTCTGTAGACTGTTCCAAACTCAGTCAGACGGATCGGCAGATCGCGGTAACTGCGCATTTTCGAGCTGTAGATGAGATGATGGTGAGGGCAGTTCATCGGTTTAAGAAGGTACTGTTCCTGCTTGCCGTCTTCATCGTGATAGGTCAGCGGAGGAAACTGCGAATCGCTGTAGTACGGATAGTGGCCTGAACGCTTGTAGAGTTCGATATTGCCGATATGAGGAGTATAAACAGGGAGGTAGCCGCGTTTGCGCTGTTCTTCCTTTAAAAATGATTCAAGTTCATTGCGGATAATGGCGCCGTTCGGCAGCCAGATCGGAAGACCGCTTCCAACCTCCGGAGTGAGCATAAAGAGCTCAAGTTCAGCACCCAGTTTTCTGTGGTCTCTTCGTTTGGCCTCTTCAAGGCGTGCGACATATTCTTTAAGCAGCTTTTCCGATGGAAATGAGATGCCGTAAATGCGCTGCATGTTCTCCCTTGACGAATCGCCCCGCCAGTAGGACGAGGAGATATTGGTCAGAAGAATTGCTTTGAGTTTCGACGTTGTCGGCAGGTGCGGGCCAATGCACAGGTCAGTGAAACCATTTTGATGATAAAGTGAAACTGTGTCGACGTTTTTCAGGGTATCTTCAAGAATTTCAACCTTATAGGGGTCATTTCTCGTAAACTTGAAAAAGTCTATGGCTGCTGTACGGGCCATTTCTTCCCGTTGCATGTGTATATCGCGCTTGCTGATTTCCAGCATTTTTGCTTCGATCGTGCGGAGATCATCTTCCCTGAACCGGTGGACGGAGGCAATATCATAATAGAATCCCTGCTCTATTGAGGGGCCGGCGCCAAATTTGCTGCCTGGAAAAAGCTCTTCAATGGCCTGTGCCATAATATGGCTTGAGCTGTGCCAGAAAATATCTTTGCCTTCCGTGGAGTCAAAGGTAATGATTTCAATCGCCGCGTCAGCGGTAACCGGCGCGGTAAGATCAACAAGAGTACCGTTAATTTTCAGTGCCAGGGCATCCTGAGCAAGTTTGCGGCCAATAGAAAGTGCAATATCCAGACCGGTACTGCCTGATGGGAATGATTTAACTGTCCCGTCCGGCAGGGTAAGGGCTATCAAAGCCAGTTGTTCCTGATTTTCAGACATTCTGTTTCTTGTCGTTTCACTCCATACAAAGCGTGCTGCACATGCAACTTCTTTGAAGGAAAAATATCTACAGCCTCTTTACGTTAGCAATGCCGGACCGGGAGGGCTGAGCACATAAAAAATGCTATCCCCGGTTCCGGAAAGTGGACTTGGACTATACATAAAAAAATAAAATAATCCAAATCAGTTTATCATTTGCATGATATCCGGAGTGACGGTATCCTTGCCTTGTTTCAAGGTCAACTGTTCAGCTTTTCTTTTCAGTTCACGGCCAAAAGAGATCTGGCTGATGAATGGTGCTTTTTTAACTATTTCGTTCAGAATGGCATTGGCTTCACTACTCCATGTCACTTTTCCTGTGGTATCTTCACCGGCCGGTCCGCGACGATTGAGTGGCAGGAAGTTGAAAAGCATGTCGTAGAGGGCATTGACAATTTCCTGGAGGAGATAGACAGCTCCACTATTACCCATGAAGGGAGTGCCGAGAGCTCTGCGGACGATAGGGCCGGGAAACCCGGCTGGAATAAATCGTGTTTTGGCATCAATTTCGGCCAGATAGATTTTATCGACAATTCGTCCAAAGAGGAATTGAGGTTGTTTCTGCTGAATTTCGCTACGGATCAGGGTGTTGTCGGCTTCTGCCGAGTCGTGGCTGAACAGGCAGAGCATTCCCATTTCACCGGCAAGAAAGGTGTTCAATCCCAGGGCATAAGTTTTTGCTGCGGTGACTCCGAATCTTATGGTTGGAAACCATTCTGCCTGGGGGCCTCGCCAGAGATCCCATATTGGTTTGAGTGTGGTGCGTTTTTCTTCTTTAAGAAATGCTTTCGCCTCTTCATTTTTGTTGAGCACTCTTCCAAGCTCCAGAATGAAATTCTTTGTTTCATCAATGCCGAAAGGAGCCTGCAGTACAGGCCTGTTCAGCAATCCCGCCAGTGTACGTCCGAATTCATGGTACATGACCACAATGACGTCGGAGTTTTTAAGGTCGGCAATATCATGGAGGGAGCTTTCAAAGGGGTAGACATGACGGAGGTTCCCGCCAACACCCTTAATCAGACGCTTGAGTTCAGCCAGATCTGATGGACTGTTGAAGCAGCCGTAGGTAGGACCGATAATGCTTACGGTAGAGGGTACTACTTCGGCAGGTTTATGATCATCAAATTGTTCATGGAGCCACTGCAGAGAGCGCTCTCGCCCTTGCCATTCATTTTCGCCAAGAGAGTTTGATGAAAAAAAACGGACGTCAGGGTATTTCATGTTCAGCATTCGTTCATGGTCGCTGCCGATCATTTCGCTTTCTGCACTTGATACCAGAATCAGCTGCCGTCCAGGTGCCTGGAGTTTTTCAATGGTCTCTCTGACAATTTCAGAACTGCCGGAAGAGGCGATCTCTTTTTCAGTAAGGCTTGTCGGTGTCAAGTTTTCAAGGTACGGGACTGCATCGGTATAGTCTATAACTGCTACACCGACAAGGTTGTAGCAGCCGACAGGGGCATCAGCAATGACATGCACGTCTTTCAGTGAACAAAAGGTATTGACAGCCGCCCAGTAGGCACTAGCGGTTGATTCATCCCGAACGGTTTTTCCCATAGTCTGAAACTGGTAAAGAGTTGTTGGTCAGTTAGTTCTGCTCAGCGCGGGTTTCCCTGCAGCGAGACAGGAAGTATTCCGCGGGGTTTAATTTTTCCTTTCAGCGCTTTAACAGCATATTCTTCACTTGCTTCTTTTGATGAATAGGTGCATAGATAGGTCGTTATTTCCGGAAAATAGTTGATCAGGTAAGGAGTTCCGAGTGAAATAAAGATCAGCGGTTTTTCTTTTGGAATCATTTTGGCCAGAGTGTGTACGAACTCCTGCTGCTTTTCGGTCAGCTTCAGGGTTCCTGAGCCGGAGAGGGCCTGGACATAAGAGGTGACTATAACTGCCGGTGCTTTCATTGCCATCTCCAGAGCATTTGCATAACCACGGGAGTCGGTTCCCGGATCGATCCTGATATGGTCGGCTGAATAATAGTTGTCGATGTTTTTGATATATCCGGTTCCTGCTTCGAGGTTGGTTTTATCCTGGAGAATAATATTGAGAAGATTGCCTGATGAAATTTTTTTCAGAGGCATGTAGTGGTTGTCATCTTTCACGAGAGTGATTGATACCTCAGCTATTTTTTTTGCAAGATCCCGATGGGATTCAGGACTTGCATTTTCCTGGATCCGATTCAGATCAACAAGCTTCCGGTGTTCAATATCGAGCCATCGTTTCGCCTGAAGGATTCTTCGTACCGAGGCATCAATCTGCTCTATCGTTATAAGACCATTTTCGACGGCATGAACAATAGAACGATGGGCAAGTTCAGGGTCAGGGGAAAAGAGCAGAAGGTCGTTTCCAGCCTGAACGGCTTTAATGGAAACATCCGGGACATTTTGACCATTGTACAATGCCTTCATGTTCAGGGCGTCGGTAATGATCAGCCCCTGAAACCCCAGCTCCTTTCGAAGCAGGTCGGTAACGATAATTTTTGAAATTGAGGCAGGCTCCATTGTTCCGGTCACTTTCGGAACGGCAAGATGTCCGATCATAACGCTTATGACTCCCTGTTCTATGGCTGCCTTGAAGGGTTTCAGTTCATAATCCTGCAATTGCTGACGGTCAGCCTTGAGCACAGGAAGCGAAACATGGCTGTCAACACTCACATCTCCATGCCCTGGAAAGTGCTTTGCCGTTGCAATAATGCCGTTAGACTGGAGTCCTTCGATAACAGCATGGGACAATGTAATGGTCAAAGAGAGATTATCGCCGAATGAACGGGTGTTGATGATCGGGTTTAAGGGATTGATGTTCAAATCAAGTGTAGGGCCATAGTCCTGTTGAAGTCCAACGGCTTTTGCCTCCCTGGCAATGGCTTGTGCCATTTGAGCGGCAAGTTGAGGGTTCTGTGTCGCAGCCAGGGCCATGTTAGGCGGAAATTCGGTAGCACCGCTCAATCTCATGGCCAGTCCACGCTCCATATCGGCACTCATAAGGAGTGGACGTGGTGCCAGAGACTGAAAATGGTTGGCAAGCATAGCCGCGCTGAAAACACCACCCTTCAGAAACATGACGCCTCCAACTTTTCCTTCCTTTACCAGTCTGTCAAGAAGCTTGTAGGAAGTGTCATCATAGCTGTTGTACTGGCCGTCAGACTCTGCGATGAGCATCTGTCCAACTTTTTCCGAAAGGGTCATATTCCTCAGGCTCTCTTCAATACGGGGATCAGTACCATTGAAAATCTGTTGGGCAGCCCAGGTTTCGCTCCCTGGTTTTATTGGAGTGGATCCGTTTAATGCTGCAGGAAACAGCAGGAGAACAATTAAAAATCCTGATACCAGGAGAGAGAGGCTTTTATTCATTCGGGTTTGATATGTTCAGGTATTTCTGTTGCAGTTAAAATGCATGCGGGTTCTGCATGAAAAGTAAAAAAATTCCTGACAATACAGTGTTATTGTCTTGGATGGTCATTATAGAGAATACCTTTTTCAGCTCATATAAAGATACGGCTTCCATTCCTCGGAAACCGTTGCCGTGAGCTGCTGCATGAACATCAGGTTATTTGGTCTTATCGGTTGTTTTAAAGGGTGCATCCCTGCTTCGCGTGGCGTTCGGTTTCCTTTTTTTGAGTTACAGCGAGGGCAGGCTGTAATAAGGTTTTCCCACGAGTACTCCCCGCCTCTGGAGCGAGGTACAATATGATCGATAGTTAAGGGGTGATCGGTTTTACCGCAATACTGGCACTGAAAACTGTCTCTAAGGAGAATGTTTTTACGGTTAAGTATGATTTTTTTGTAGGGGACCCTGACAAAAAAGGTCAGTCTGACAATACTCGGCAGGGGATAGCTTCGGGAGACCGTGCAGATAACCCTTTCAGGGTGGTGGGCGACCGGCACGGCTTTGCCTCCAAAGAGTAAAAGAACTGCTTTCTGAGCGTCACAAATACTTAAAGGTTCATAGCTGCTGTTGAGTACAAGAACTTTCGTACGATGTAAAAGCATATCCTCGAGTTTTTTTTAAGTATAACAACATGGATTTGTACTGCACAATGAGTTAGGTGAAAATTCAGTTAATTTTATGCATGACTCTTACAGAGAGCAGCAGATGTTCAGTTGCCTTGAGGCAAGAGCTTCATCGAGTCGTTTGACCGGCGTTGTTACCGGGGCTGAAAGCACCAGTTCAGGGTTGGTTTCTGCTTCATCGGCGATACTGAGCAAGGCTTCGGCAAAAACATCAAGCGTCTCTTTTGATTCAGTTTCTGTAGGCTCTATCATTATTGCTTCGCTTACAATGAGCGGGAAATATATGGTGGGAGCATGAAAGCCATAGTCCAGCAGCCTTTTTGCGATATCGAGCGTTCTGACACCGTACGCTTTTTTCTGACGATCTCCCGACAGGCAGAACTCATGCAGTACCGGTTTAGGATAAGGCAGATCATAGCGTTCGAGCAGACGGCTCAAAAGGTAGTTGGCATTAATGATGGCATTCTCCGAAACCCTGCGCAGTCCGTCAGGACCAAGCATTCGGATATAGGTATATGCCCTGACCAGAACCGCAAAGTTTCCGTAAAAATTCATCATCCTTCCTATGCTTTCGGGACGGTCATAACGGAGCGTATAGGTTGTGCCTTCAGGTGTTTCGTTCTTTTCAATGACCGGTACAGGGAGATAGGGAAGAAGTTTTTCGCTGACGCCAACCGGCCCGCTGCCTGGACCACCGCCGCCATGAGGAGTTGCAAAGGTTTTGTGCAGGTTGTAATGAACCACATCGAAGCCCATGTCTCCAGGACGGGTTATGCCGAGAAGTGCATTCATGTTGGCGCCGTCCATATAGAGCAGGCTGCCGTTATCATGCACCAGTTTTGCGATTTTCTGAATGTCTTTTTCAAAAAGGCCTATGGTATTCGGATTGGTAAGCATGAGAGCTGCAACATCACCGTCAAGCTTCAAGCGAAGGTCATCAAGATCGGTGCGGCCGTCACTATTGCCTGCGACGGAAATAATCTTGTATCCGGCAAGAGCAGCTGAGGCAGGGTTGGTGCCATGTGCCGAGTCAACGACAAGAAGCTTTGTGCGTTTTGATCCCCTTGCTTGATGGTACTTTTTTATAAGGAGAATGCCGGTCAGTTCACCGTGGGCACCTGCAGCAGGCTGGAGGGTTATGGCTGCCATGCCTGCAATTTCCCGAAGCATTTCGGCCAGTTCATACATAAGCTGCAGCGCACCCTGTGTTGTTTCAGAGGGCTGCAGTGGATGAAGTGTGCTGAATCCCGGAAGGTCGCAGGTATAATCATTTATTTTTGGATTATACTTCATGGTACAGCTTCCAAGAGGGTACATGTTTTTGTCAACATGGTAGTTCAATGTGGAGAGGCGCACAAAATGACGGACAACTTCACTTTCGGAAACTTCAGGAAGATCAGCGGGTTTGGAACGGAGAAACTTTGAGGGCAGAATCGTTTCCATAGGAATTTCCGGGAGATCATGACCGGAAAGGGTGTAGCCATTGCGTCCGCTGCGGGATAAATCAAAAATCAGTTTTTCTTTCATCGTGGTTATTGTGAATACCGGTATATTTTTTTATTTAAATGCTTTATAGAAGAATTACTCCTTAACATCGGCCTCAACACAACAGAAAATTTACAAGCGGGGAGAACTTCTTTTATCGTATAGAAATAGTCTCTGAACTTAAGATAAAGAAAGTATAATATTCTAAAGCGTTAATATTTTATCTGCCAAAAGCCCCGGTGAGCGCCGGGGTTTGGTGGTGTGTGTACCTTAATGTCAGGCTGGTTTACATTCGCGCTTCCCTGTACCGTATGGACATGCCCTCCTGTTCATCACTGTATCTGCCCCTTGTTGATGCACATGCGCTTATGGTCAAGGCGACCAATGCGAATATCACCAATTTCATAACCTTCATACCGCAATCCTCCTTCCGTTTAGGTTGAAAATTACCTCTTAAATTAAGCATTAAAAAAATTATTACAGTACAGACTCCATAACAATGGTCAGCTCCATTCGATATCGTCTGCGGCGAGACGCTCCATAGCCTCTTTGGCTGCAAGTTGCTCTGCATCCTTTTTTCTCTGAGCGATGCCTTTGCCAAGAAAATGATCGGTGCATGTTACACCGATTGTAAAGGTTTTTTCATGCTCGGCCCCGGCTTCGGTTATAACTGAGTATACCGGCGGTGGGAGATGGTTCGACTGGGTGTACTCGATGAGACGGCTTTTGTAGTTATGTTCGGCAGAAACGATTGTGGTGAAATTTACATGTTCAATAATATGACGGCTGATAAAGTCAGAAGCTTCATGGATTCCTCTGTCCAGATAAATGGCTCCAATCAGTGACTCGAAAGCGTCGGCAAGTGCTGATTCACTGTTTCTGATTTTGCGTTCATCAGCAGAATCACCAATAAGAAGATAGTCCCCCAAACCAATACTTCGAGCAAATCCGGCAAGGGATTTGCGATTGACTATTTTTGCCCGATTACTTGAAAGCTCTCCTTCTGCATTTTCGGGAAATCGTTTAAAAAGATATTCGGAAATCAGCAGGTCAAGTACTGAGTCACCGAGAAATTCAAGACGCTGGTTTGATTCGATAATGGATGATGTGGCAGGGTCATGTACAACAGAACGGTGAGTCAGGGCGGTAAGGTAAATCGGGAGGTTGATTCCGGGGGATCCGACAAGCCTTTGCAGGTAGTCAATGGTTTTTTCGGATAGACCTGAAGTTATCAAGGGATGATTGTCCTCGATTTTGTAAGGTATAAAACGATCCTCTGATCGGGGAAATGCAAAAGATGTAAGTTGTTGCCAGAATTGCACCATTGGCTGGAGAGGATTGATCAGAGCGATGAACCATTCCTGAAAATCAGTGAGGCGTTATGCCCCCCAAATCCGAAGCCATTGTTAAGGACGTATTCTAACGAGCGTTGTCTGGGTGTGTTTGGTGTTACATCGAGATCAATCTGCGGGTCAAGATTATCGCAGTTGATTGTCGGAGGAACAGTCTGGTTCTGCAAAGCAAGCAGACAGGCAATCGATTCAACAACTCCCGCAGCACCAAGAAGATGTCCTGTCATAGATTTAGTCGAACTGACACTCAGTTTGTAAGCGTGTTCACCAAAAACGGTTTTAATGGCGGTAATTTCAGCGATATCACCGAGGGGTGTCGATGTGCCGTGGGTATTGATATAATCTATTTTGTCGGACGAAATTCCTGCTAAGGCAAGGGCATTTTTCATAGCGTTGACTGCACCAATTCCTTCAGGGTGCGGCGCTGTCAAATGATAGGCGTCTGCAGTAGCTCCGACTCCAACTATTTCGCCGTAAATTTTTGCTCCGCGTGCTTTTGCTGAATCAAGTGATTCAAGTATCAACGATCCGCCTCCCTCACCCATGACAAAGCCATCCCTGTCGCGGTCGTATGGACGTGATGCCTGTTGTGGTCGGTCGTTAGCCGTAGAGAGAGCCTTGGCAGCATTGAAACCTCCGACGCTCAACTGTGTGATCGGCGCTTCTGATCCACCGGCGACCATATAGTCTGCCATTCCAGTCTGAATGAGCATATAGGAGTCAATGATGGCGTGCAGCGATGTCGCACAGGCGGAAGCCGTAGCATAGTTCGGACCCATAAGTCCGTGTCGGATTGAAATCTGGCCTGCAGCAATGTCCGGAATGAGCATTGGAATAAAGAAGGGGCTGATCCGTCTCGGTCCACGTTCAAGATAGTTCCTGAACTGTTTGTCGTAAGTGGTCATGCCTCCAATTCCCGAGCCATGCACAACTCCGATTCTGAGCGGATCGATCTCCTTCAGTTCCAGTCCTGAATCTGTCAGTGCCTGAGCTGCAGCAATAACCGCATACTGACAATAAGGATCCATTCTGTCTGCGGATTTTCTGTCGATATAGTTCTCGGCTGAAAATCCTTTCAATTCACAGGCAAAGGTTGTGGCAAAATCAGCTGCATTAAAATAGGTGATAGGAGCCGCACCGCTCTTTCCTTGATAAAGAGAGTCCCAGAACTCCTCTTTATTAAGCCCTATAGGTGACAACACACCTATTCCGGTAACAACTATTCTTTTGAGCTCCTGACCCATCTGTTTTGATTTAAACGTTTGCCTGCTTATATGTGGATACGCTTGATTACTTTTTAAGGATATAATCGATGGCCTGCTGGACTGTGCCGATCTTTTCGGCATCTTCATCCGGTATCTGTACTCCAAATTCGTTTTCAAGTTCCATGATCAATTCAACGGTATCAAGGGAATCTGCACCGAGATCGTCTGAAAATTTTGATTCAGGCTTGATCTGATCTTTGTTGACACCCATTTTGCTGACGATAATATCGTAAACTTTATCCTTGATTTGTGATTCAGTCATTGTGTTGTTCTCCAGATTAATAGTTGGTTGCTGATAAAAAAATTTGAAAAAGTCAGTCAATATACAAAGAAAATAAGCTTGCCCAAATCACATGACCATGCCGCCGCTGATGTTGATGACAACACCTGTAATATATGCTGACTGATCACCGGCAAGGAATGATACGACGTTTGCAACATCTTCCGGCTGGCCGAAGCGAGAGAGTGGAATAACATCAAGCATCTTCTGTTTAACCTCTTCAGAGAGTGCATCGGTCATTTTGGATGCAATGAATCCCGGCGCCACGGCATTTACTCTTATGTTGCGGGATGCAAGTTCTTTGGCGATCGATTTGGTGAAGGCGATAACTCCGCCTTTTGATGCGGCATAATTGGCCTGACCGGCGTTCCCCATGATTCCGATAACGGAAGCGATATTGACAATAGCGCCCGAACGCTGTTTCATCATGGTGCGGCTGACTGCCTTTGTACAGGCAAAGGTTCCTTTCAGATTGACTGTTAAAACTGCATCCCAGTCTTCTTCGCTCATTCTTATCAGCAGGCCATCACGCGTTATGCCGGCATTGTTTATGAGAATATCAATTCTGCCAGTCTCAGCTGCAATAGCTGCAAAGACACTTTGTACAGCTTCGGTGTTGGTGACGTCAAGTTCAAAACAGAAGACTTTTCTGCCGAGCTTTTTTACTCCTTCTGCAGTTTCTGTAAGCCATTCAGCCTTGATGTCGCAAAGGACAATATCTGCACCTTGAGATGCAAGATTAAAAGCGATAGCCTGCCCGATTCCTCTGGCAGCTCCGGTTACAATGGCAATTTTTCCTTCAAACATAGTTTCACTCGGTTGATGTTAATGACCTCGTAGTACAAGTCTCAAATAAGGGGCTGAATGTCCGCGGCGGTGTCAAAGCCCCGGATTGTGACTGTTTTATCGATTCGTTTAATCAGACCCTGCAAAACTTTTTGAGGTCCGATTTCAACAAATTCTGAAATACCACTCTGCACCATCACTTCAATTGACTGTGCCCAGAGAACAGAGCTGGTGAGCTGCAGAATCAGGTTTTTTCTTATTTCAGATGCGCTGGTGACAGGTCGGGCAATGGCATTCATGCAAACAGGTATTGCTGCAGGCTGTATATCAATGAGATCAAGTGCGGCTGAAAGTTCCTGTTCTGCAGGTTTCATCAGCGGGGAATGAAATGCTCCGGAAACAACCAGCTCTTTTGCCATGCGGGCCCCTTTGGAAGGTGCAAGTTCAACAGCCTTTTTTACTGCAGCAATATCACCGGAAAGAACAACCTGACCGGGAGAGTTGAAATTCGCTGCCTGAATGATACCTGCAAGACCAGCTTCGGCAAGCAGAGTTTCAAGAGCGTTATCAGGCATGCCTATAATGGCAGCCATGGTTCCGGGATTTTGCCTGCCTGCATTCTGCATGAGATCACCTCGCTTAGCTACAATACGTAATGCATCATCAAATCCGATAGATCCGGCGAAGCAGAGCGCGGTGTATTCTCCGAGGCTGTGGCCTGCAGTCATCGTGATATCCTTGCCGCCAAGGAGTGCAGCTACTACTATGCTGTGAAGAAAAATAGCCGGCTGGGTATATTTTGTCTGACGCAACTCCTCTTCATTGTCAGAAAACATGATGTCGGTTATCGAATAACCGAGAAGTTCGTTTGCCTTTTCCATCATGGTGCGGGCAACAGGGAAATTTTCATAAATATCCCTGCCCATTCCGCAATACTGGGAACCCTGTCCCGGAAATACAAATGCTTTCATGAATGCGATCGTTCTGATAAAGGGTGAAGCGATATTACTGCCATTTTATGTAGATGCCGCCCCAGGTATATCCTGCGCCGAAACTGACCAGCACCAGGTTTGATCCGGAGTGCAATTTCTTCTGTTCATCAAGTTCTGCAAGGCAGATCGGGATGGTACCTGCTGTCGTGTTACCATAGCGAGCTACGTTTGAAACGACCTTTGCATCATCAATACCCATCCGTTCTGCTGTCGCGTTGATGATCCTTTGATTAGCCTGGTGAGGAACCAGGTAGTCAATATCTTCAGCCTTAAGGTTATTACGGCTCATGATTTCAGCTGCTACCTCGGCCATGGAAATGACTGCTGACTTGAAAACCTGACGACCGTCCTGAGATATGTAGTGCATTCGCTTATCGACTGTTTCATGGGATGCCGGATGAAGGCTTCCGCCGCCAGTCATAAGAAGATGATTTTTGCCATTTTCTCCATCGGAATACATACGGGTATCAAGAATGCCGAATCCCTCCTCCTTTGCTGGTTCAAGGATGACACCGCCGGCACCGTCTCCGAAAAGAATGGCTGTCGAACGATCAGTATAATCAATAACCGACGACATCTTATCTGCACCGATGACCATGATTTTATTATGGACTCCGCATTCAATAAAGCGAGATGCGGTGTTCAGTGCAAAGAGAAATCCGGAGCAGGCGGCATTAAGGTCGAATGCCCATGCTTTAGTTGCGCCAATTATACTCTGTACAAAACATGCTGTGGACGGGAAGAGCATGTCCGGTGTCATGGTCGCGACAATAATCAAGTCTATCTCATCGGCCCCTATCTGCCTTTTTTCAAGCAGCTGCCGGGCTACCTCCCCGCACATATATGATGTTGCTTTTTCAGGATCCTTGAGTATCCTGCGCTCGCTGATACCTGTTCTTGACCGAATCCACTCATCGTTGGTTTCGAACATGAGTTCCAGGTCATGATTGCTCAGAATACTGTCAGGTAAATATTTTGCTGTAGTCGTAATTGCAGCTTTCATGCGTTGTTGGGCGTTATTTCATGCAGGATAAGAAAAAAATACCCTGAAGCTTTGTTTGTCATAACTCAGCTGCAGAGGGGTGCGGATAGAACAATATTACTTTTCGGAAAGAACATCTGCAATATGTTCGTTGACTCGTCTTTCGATCATATGCTCGGCCATATAGATCATGTTTTTGATCGCCCTTGAAGAGGATCGGCCATGGCCGACAATAGAGATACCGTCAACTCCAAGAAAGGGAACACCACCGAATTTTTCGACATCAAACGGTTCAAGCATTCCCTTGAACATACCGGTCGTAAGTTTTGCTGTTGCCAGATCCATCTGTGCAGAGGCAATTAATTTATCGAGTGACTCTTTGAACAGGGTTCCAAGAAATTCAGGGATGCTCTCGCCGAATTTCAGGATTGTATTTCCCACGAGGCCGTCGCAAACGACTATGCTTGCTCGTCCTTTCAGAATGTCGTGCCCCTCAATGTTTCCAATGAAGTTGATTTTTCCTTTGCTGTCAGCCTCTTTAAGAAGTCGGAACGTTTGTTTGAGCATTTCAGACCCCTTACCCTCTTCTTCTCCGATATTGAGTAACCCCGTAAGCGGTTTTTCTATTCCTGCACCATAGCACTGATAGATGGTGAGCATTTCTGCAAACTGGACAAGGTTTTCCGGCTTGCAGTCAACATTTGCCCCGACATCCACAATATTGGTCAATCCTTCCCCTAATCGTGGAAAATAGGCATAAATGGTCGGGCGTAGGACACCGGGAATCCGGCCGAGGACAAAGAGCGAAGCGGCCATCTGTGCGCCAGTATTGCCTGCGCTGACAAATGCCTGTGCCTGTTTTGACTTGCAGAGCTGCAAGCCTTTGACAAGCGATGAGTTTTGTTTTGTTTTGACAGCGGTTGCCGGAATGTCCTCCATCGTCACAACTTCAGGGGCGTGCAGAAATCTCAGGTTGAGATTAGTGATATCATGCTCGGCAAGCAACGGTTCAATTTTTTCCGATTGGCCGATAAGCACGATTGTAAACCTGTTACCGCTTTCCTGCAGAGCTTGAATCGTTCCCTCTATCACACAGGCAGGAGCGTTATCTCCGCCCATGGCGTCAACAACAATGGTCAACATGATGGAGCTTTTGTCTTGTTAGGGTTATCAGCTTTTTGCTAATTTATTGACAACGCATCTCCCACGGTAGTGACCGCAATGGCGACAGGCACGGTGCGGAAGGGTTGGTTCGCCGCAGTTAGGGCAATTGACCGTGGTTGCAGGTTTGGTACGGGCAATGAACTGGGCACGTCTTTTATCCCGTCTGGATTTAGACATTTTGGCTTTAGGATTGGCCATAGCGGTACTCTTCTATTTATAGTCGGTTAACGATACTTATTTTTCAGTTGTTCAAGAGACTCCTGCCATGAACTTATTTCATCGGCCTGAGACTCTTCATTTTTTTCATCACTTCCAAAAAGCTTGCAATGTGGATTATCAGTACAGGCGACCTTCAATGGTAATGAAAGAAGCAGGGTTTCACATACATCGCCGGTTAGATCTATTGAATCTGCCTTATTGTCAAGGAAACGGTACTCTTCATTCCAGTTTTGAGCCTCTTCGACAGGTATATCACATAAATAATAGAGCTTGAGCGATCCAGTAACAGTTCTGGATATCGGCGCAAGACAGATATCGCAGGTGAAATCTCCTACAGTGGCAGTATCAATTGTGACGGTTATTTCGTCTTCACTTTTATCAACAACCACATTGATATTTATATCCCTGGTAAAACCAGCCTCAGTTAACTGCCATCCTTCAAAATCTGAAGCGTTGCAGGTAAAATCAAACTTATGGACACCCTGCATAAGATCCGCAATCCGGATCGCTATGTGCGATTTTTCTTTATGCATATACCATCTTTTCAGTAAAAGAACACCAATGTACAAAAATTATTATGGAAAATGAAAATGGTTGATGGTACAACTTTTGTCACAAATCACAAAAAAAAAACCAGAGTTGGTTTGTATTTAAAAAAAACCGTTTTATATTATCAGCCCATCAGCAGTTATAATGCTGCTTACATATTCCGCGGTAGCTCAATGGTAGAGCATGCGACTGTTAATCGCAGGGTTGTAGGTTCGAGTCCTTCCCGCGGAGCCAAAAAAAGGAAGACACTTTATCATAAGGTGGACTTCCTTTTTTTATTTCATCCAGCCAAGACATGATTATTCCAGCCGTTTTACCATACAAATTGTGCGGAGAGCTTACTCTCATTCGCCATTCTTATTCCTGTATAATGATGAAAAGCGCACGTACCTTATAATTTATGTTATAATGGTTAAAATAATTTATATTTTAAGGTGAAATTGTGCCGGTAATTATTTTTCAGGTTTCTTATGGCAGCTAACACCGTATTCAGGCAGATAAAAACATTTTTCCTTGGCGGAGCAAGAGATTTTCGGGATCGCAATATTTTTCATCAGCTTGCGCTTTCAGCTTTTCTTGCATGGGTCGGGCTTGGTTCAGATGGTCTTTCCTCCTCCTGTTACGGTCCCCCGGAAGCCTTTAAAGCACTCCAGGGTCATCCTACACTCGGTATTTTTGTCGCTATC